>PMWW01000186.1 GCA_003165795.1 Acidobacteriaceae bacterium | reverse complement strand
TCGACTTCGTCATCTTCGCTACCCCTTCGCATTAGAACAGCTTGCTAAGGGATACGTTTTGCGGGGGCAAGGTCAGTGCTCAACTCCAAGGACTACACGCGCTGAGATCGTCTGGCGACTGCCGCGCCTCTCGGTTGCTGTGCCGGACTTCTTGTTTTGTAGTTTCGAAAGCACCTTCTCGGCAACACGCTCACCGAGGGGTGTCAACGCGAAGCCCGCGGACGCTGATCCGGTAATCCATTTCTTATCAGTGCGGCATCGCACCCAGGCTTTTCCGACAACGTGGGCATTGGGCCATTGGGGATATCCTTCCAGCTGAAATCTTGCGGGAAATGACAAGTACGCTTCTGCAACCAGATTTTCGAATGAGGATTCCTTCTTCTCGCTTAGTAAGTACCACAAAGCGGCTGCAACCAAGTGGTCTTGGCTTAAGTCCATGTATTGCGCCGGCTCGAATCCTCGTTTGGAGTCCATGAATTCCATCTCCGGGCGTTAAGAACGCCGTACGCGTTTCTTTTTCTTTGTTCCTCGTTTGCGCGGTGCCCGTGGCAGCACCTGCTCTTCCGGCACCGTCCCAGTTAACGCGTATGTCCCACGTGCGATCCTTACAAATGTTTTGTCATTCACGATATGTGCCAAGATGTTGAAGGGAGTACCACCGCCAGGAATCGGATAGCCCTTGTCTACAAATTGCCGATGAATCTCAGTGATATGTATAGGGTGCCCCGCCTCTGCGATAACCCTTCGAGCCATTTCCCTTACGCCGGTGGGCGTCGGTCGTGTTTCGATGCTTACTGCCTCAGCAGAGCTTTGTGCCGCTTCCAACTGCGGCGGCTCCTCCAGCGAACGCATCTGCCGCACGAGTTCCAGCTTTCGCGATAAGTGCTGTAGCTGAGCGTCCAGTTCCTGTCGGCGCTGGCTCAACTCCTCCAACCCGGATTTCAATAGGCCTTCCCATTCGAGGAGTTTGCTCAATTCGATAGGGTTCATAGGAGTTTATATAGCCTATATAGACTCTCCGAGTCAAGCAAAATATATTCTATATAAAATGAGGAGGCGTCCGGCGACGCTTAAGAGGATCGCCCGGGTTTCAATGCAAACAAAAACCCTATCAAGCAAAAGAAGCTTGGGTGGGGCGCTCGGTCCTCAGGCAAACCTTTCGGGCAAGGCCGCCGGCAGCTTCGGGAACCTTTCCTCCTCCTGCTCGTATCAGGCATGACGCTTTAGGTGTGGAAACTATCGCGGCCAGGTGATTCAGGGTGATGCCAAGCTCAAGGTCAGGCTCCTGAACACCCGCAAGAAGGAGGAAAACACAATGTCCTCAAGCTCAGTAATGGCGTCCGTCGATATGGCAAGAGGGCCCATTGATACTACGAGCGACCCTATCGCGCCCTGGTGGCATACCGTGCTGGTGCTGTTGCCTATCGCCGTAGGATCGGGCGCAGGCTATTACCAGCATGGGCTTCCCAACGCAAACTTGCCGGGCATGAGTTCCCGCCTTTCAGGCTACTTCACAGTAATAGCGGGGGAGTGGCTGGTCATCCTGATGATCTGGCTGGCGCTGCGGCGCCGCGGGCTCTCGATCGGGAGCCTGGTTGCCGGCCGTTGGCAGACGCTCGGCAATTTCTTTCGCGATTTAGGACTCGCTCTCGGCTTTATGGTTGTCGTGATTCCGGCGGTAGCGGTTGTCATGCATCTTCTTGGCGCCAAGACCGACAGCGCCGTGGCCAACATTCTGCCTAAGACTTGGTTCGAGTTGGCGGTGTGGCTGGGACTGTCGGCGACCGGCGGGTTTTGTGAAGAGCTCATCTTCCGCGGATATCTCACCCGGCAATTCGGCGCGTGGACGGGCAGCCGCGCCTTCGGCATCGTGCTGCAAGGGGTGGCTTTTGGCCTGGCCCACGGATACTACGGCAAGCTGATGCTGGCGATCATGCTGCATGGATGTCTGCTGGGACTGCTGGCTTACTGGCGCAAGAGCCTACTCCCCGGAATCCTGGCCCACGGCCTGCAAGACGCGCTCGGCGGCGTGGTCGGGTTCTTCTCGTGAAGATGGAGAGGGTTCGCTCGTCCGGAAATCGGTTGTCAGTTGCCGGTTGTCAGTTAGCAGAAAAGAAAAGGCCCCGCATCGCTGCGAGGCCTCTGTCTTTAGCTTCTAGCTAATTGCTAGTTACTGCTTCTTAGTACATTCCGCCCATGCCGCCGCCGCCGTGAGGCATCGCCGGTTCCTTCTTGTCGTCGGGAAGCTCGGCCACCAAGGCTTCGGTGGTCAGCATCAGGGCCGCGATCGAGCCTGCGTTCTGCAGGGCCGTGCGGGTTACCTTGGTGGGATCGATGACGCCGGCTTTCACCAGGTCCTCGAATTGATTGGTCTGGGCGTTGTAGCCGAAGTTGTTTTCCTTCGACTCGCGAATGCGGCCCACCACAATCGCGCCTTCTTCGCCGGCGTTGATGACGATCTGACGCAGCGGCTCTTCCAGCGCGCGACGCACGATGTTGGCGCCGATCTTCTCGTCGCCTTCCAGCTTCAGGGCGTCGATGGCTTCAGCGCAGCGCAACAGCGCGACGCCGCCGCCGGGGACGATGCCTTCTTCCACCGCAGCGCGGGTGGCATGCATGGCGTCTTCCACGCGGGCTTTCTTTTCCTTCATTTCGGTTTCGGTCGCGGCGCCGACTTTGATCACCGCAACGCCGCCCACTAGCTTGGCCAACCGCTCCTGCAACTTCTCGCGGTCGTAGTCGCTGGTGGTCTTTTCCACCTGGCCGCGAATTTCCTTCACCCGGCCTTCGATCTCGCCCGGCTTGCCCTTGCCTTCGACGATGGTGGTGTTGTCCTTGTCGATGGTGACCTTCTTGGCCTGGCCCAGATCTTCAACGTGAACGTTCTCCAGCTTGATGCCGAGATCTTCGGTGATGGCCTTGCCGCCGGTCAGAATGGCGATGTCCTGCAGCATGGCCTTGCGGCGATCGCCGAAGCCCGGGGCCTTGACGGCCGCAACCTGCAAGGTTCCGCGCAGCTTGTTGACTACCAGCGTCGCCAGCGCTTCGCCTTCCACATCTTCGGCGATGATGATGAGCGGACGTCCGCCCTTGGCGATCTGCTCCAGCAGAGGCAACAGGTCTTTCATCGAAGAGATTTTCTTTTCGTGGATGAGAATCAGTGCGTTCTCATAGACCGCTTCCATGCGCTCGGGATCGGTAACGAAGTACGGGGACAGGTAACCGCGGTCGAACTGCATGCCTTCGACGACTTCCAACTGAGTTTCCATCGTCTTGGCTTCTTCCACGGTGATGACGCCGTCTTTGCCGACCTTCTTCATGGCCTCGGCAATGATGCGGCCGATGGTCTCGTCATTGTTGGCGGAGATGGTGCCGACCTGCGCAATCATCTCGCCGGAAACCTTCTGCGACAGCTTGTCCAGAGCGGAGCTGCTGCGATTGCCATCGTTGTCCACGGTGCCGCAAATCGCGGTCACGGCCTTCTCGATGCCACGCTTCATGGCCATCGGGTTGGCGCCGGCGGCAACCGTCTTGACGCCTTCGCGGTAGATGGACTGCGCCAGCACGGTCGCGGTGGTGGTGCCGTCGCCGGCAACATCAGAAGTCTTGGAAGCGACTTCGCGCACCATCTGCGCGCCCATGTTCTCCAGCGAGTCCTTCAGTTCAATTTCCTTGGCTACGGTGACGCCGTCTTTGGTAATCAGCGGCGAACCGAATTTCTTCTCGATCACGACGTTGCGGCCCTTGGGACCGAGCGTGACTTTTACGGCATCGGCCAGAACATTCACGCCACGAAGTATCGACTGGCGTGACTCCTCACCATGCAGAATCTGCTTTGCCATTGTTTCTCCTAGTTGTCAGTAGCCAGTGGTCAGTTAGACCCGAACTGGGCTGACTATAATTTCCGTGAAATCGTTTTCGGTTATCGGTGGTCAGCGGCTGCGAGGTCATCTCGCTTGCGCCCACGATGCCAGCCATTCATCAACTGGCAACCGGCGGCTGGCCACTGACTACTTCTTAGCGGCGTGCTCTTTCGCCTTCGCGGCGCCTTCCAGGATGCCGAGTACTTCTTCCTCGCGCATGATCAGGAAGTCTTCGCCGTCGATCTTGATCTCGGTGCCGGCATACTTGCCGAACAGGATGTGATCGCTAGCCTTTACATCCAGGGGGAAGGTCTCGCCTTTGTCGTTGGTCTTGCCCCGGCCCACGGAGATCACTTCGCCTTCCTGCGGCTTGTCTTTGGCGCTGTCGGGGATAATGATTCCGCCACGGGTGGTATCGGCCTCTTCAATCCGGCGAACCACGATGCGGTCGTGCAGGGGAGTCAGTTTTGTAGCCATTCTTCGAACTCCTTTCGAGCTTGAGACTTCAGTTGGATTCCGTTACACATTGGCCGGCCTTGGCGCTGGTTGTCGGCGTTGCGGGCGGCAGATTTCATGAACGATGGAGATAAACTAAAACGTTCTAGAGGGGGAGAGACCTAGCAGCTGCTAGCACTCACTCACCATGAGTGCTAATATAAGCCCGATCCAGGTTCGATGTCAAGTGCAATATGAGCGCAACACGCTCAGGTTGTGGCAGAAGTCGCGCCATAGGTGGTTAACTCTAATTGATACATAGGTTTAGAATAGATCTCCAGCCCTGCGGGGTCGCTGGAGGCTGGCTCTGTAGGCAACGAGCATTCATGGGCGAAAAAGGTATCCCAAAGTACAGCATGTGCATCTTTGCCTGCAGCCGGTACGTGTCTGTTGCGCTTTCTATCGCTCTATTTCCGTTTTCCAGCGCTACGGTAAATTTTCCAGTTCCCATAATCCCGAGTCAGGCAGCATAATCGGATCAGCCGCAGGTGTGATCGTGCCAGTCCTCCGTGCCGTTCGAGCCGCTTCGTATTCCGCGCGTCTGGGGAAAACTGCGTTTGCACTATTGGCTGCTGTTCTCAGCTGGCAGGCGTTCAGCGTCGGGCAGAGTTCGTCTTCGCCTGCGACGCAGACGACGGTGGGTGAAACTCAAAGCGCTTCAGACGGCAGCGCGCAAGTCTCGCCCTCCGCTCACCCCGAGGCGACCGCGGTAGAAATTCCCACGGCAGCGCAGATCGAAGCCGCCGGGAAGCAAGCCGCATCCCAGAAGCCCGATGCAAGCGCCGGCTCGACGCCGCCTAAGCCGGCATCGGCTACAGGCGCAGCCGCTAACTCCGCCGGTCAAGGCACGGGTCTAGCTCCTAAGTACAACGTTGCGCTTATCGGACAGCGCAATGTGGGCAGCGGTCTTGACTTCTACTCGCTCGACCGCGAAGTCGCGCTAGGGCGCCAGCTGTCGCAGCAGGTCGAGATGAGCGCACGTCTGGTCACCGATCCCGTCATCACTGAATACGTCAATCGCATTGGCCAAAATCTGGTGCGCAACTCCGACGCCCGCGTGCCTTTCACGATTAAGGTGCTCGATACCGAAGAGGTGAACGCCTTCGCGCTGCCCGGCGGCTTCTTCTACGTGAACAGCGGATTGATTCTTGCCGCCGACAATGAAGCCGAGCTGGCCGGAGTGATGGCGCATGAGATTGCGCACGTCGCCGCCCGTCACGCCACCAAGAACATGACGCGGGCGCAGATCTGGAACATGGCCTCAGTGCCGCTGATCTTCATCGGGGGGCCAATAGCTTACGCCATCAGTGAAGTGGCCGGCCTAGCAGTGCCGCTGGGGTTCCTCAAGTTCTCCCGTGACGCCGAACGCGAAGCCGACTTGCTGGGTCTGGAATACGATTACGCCACTGGATACGATCCGCAAGCGTTTGTGGAATTCTTCGAGAAGCTGAACATTGAGAAGAAAAAGCAGAGCATGGTGGCCAAGGCGTTCGCCACCCATCCCATGAACGTCGAGCGCATCCAGGCGGCGCAGGACGAAATTCGCAAATACCTGCCCGACCGTCCCGAATATGTGGTGGATACCAGTGAGTTCGAGAATGTCAAGGCGCGGCTGGCTTCGCTAGAGAACGGCCATCACCTCGGTGGCGCCAAGCCGGAGCCGGGCCGTCCCGTGTTGTTGAAGCGCACTTCGTCGGGCAGCAGCGGCGATCCCGGGAGTTCAAGCCAAGGCTCGCAGGATGACGGCCGTCCCACGCTGAAGCGCGCTCCGGGAAGTACGGATAGCGGCAGCGCGGGACCGGGTAGCGCGACGCCAGCCGCGCAGAATCCGCAAGACGATAGTGTTCCCACGCTGAAGCGGGCGCCGGGTAGTACGGACAGCGGTAGCGCGAGTTCCGGTAGCGCGACGCAGCCCCCGCAAGACCAAAAGGACGATGGCCCTCCGACCCTGAAGCAGGCGCAAGCCGCTCCTGATTTTCGCAATTGACGCGGCCATTGCGGCCGGAGCGGTGACACGCGCCCCGTGTGCTGCTAAGAGCTAACAGCTAATCTACAATGTGATTATGAAGATGCTGCGTGTGGCGTTCGCCATCTTTACCTTGCTCCTCATCTCCACTCCGCTGATTGCCGGCGATAAGAAAGACGAAGGCCCGCAATCGTCGCTGGCGTTTGTGGTCCTGAAAGACGACAACGGAAAGCCGGTGCGCAACGCTGCCGTGGTCCTGCATTTCGTGGGAAAACACGCCAAGCAGGCCAAGGGCGGATTCGAACTCAAGACCGATCCCGAGGGCAAGACCCACTTCGACGGAATTCCCTACGGCACACTGCGGGTACAGGTAATCGCCCCCGGCTTCCAGACTTTTGGCAACGACTACGCCATTAATCAAGCGGAGCAGGAAATCACCATTCGCCTGAAGCGGCCGCAAGGGGAGTATTCCATCTACGAAAAACACGACGGGAGTACTAACAGCAGCGGGACCGCGCCGCCGCAGGACAAGCCGCAGTAGCCGCTATTCGTCGTTCGCTCTTCGCTCTCGGAGCGTGGTCCTAGTGAGGTTATGGATGAAGCTTCTAAGGGTTGAAAAGGAACGTCGCTAGCGGCCCAGTTTCGGATCCGGCATCCAAAGCGAAGTGCGAACAGCGAGGTGTTTTCCCATGATCGAAGCCCGCACACTATGGACCGATAACGATCGTTTCGTTGGCCAGGCCGGCAGCGGTCACGCGCTCGTGGTCGATGCCGGCAGCGAGAAGACAGCCAGCTCTCCCATCGAGTTGGTGCTGATCGCACTTTGCGCGTGCACCGCCAGCGATGTGGTCGGCATTCTGCGCAAGAAGCGCGAAGCGTTTACCAGCCTCGAAGTGCGCGCCACCTCGGAGCGGGCGGAGACCTTCCACAAGGTCTTCACCTCGATCCGTCTGATCTATCGCGTCACCGGTAACGTCACTCACAAAGCGATGGAAGACGCGATTCGCCTGTCGAAAGAGAAGTACTGTTCCGTGTCGGCGATGCTGGAAAAGACCGCAAAGATAGAGTTTGAGATCGAGTACGCGGAGTGAAACAGGCTCTTAGCCTGTAGCTGTTAGCTCTTTAGCTTCTGGCGATCTGCGGTTCACTATGGCGATTCCTGGTAGCCAGACTAGTGATCCGCCAGCCGTGTCTAACTAAGATCAGAACCCATTCAACTGCTTGCGAGGACGGGAAGAGGTCAACCGATGTGAAGCCCGCTTGGAACAGGTAGACGATCAATTGGACACGACCAGGTAGCACCATCGTCATGCGACACGTAAAGGCATCCCGATCGGTCGATCACAGCGGCCATTGAATCTCGGGTCGCGATGCAGTTGGTATCGGCTTTGCCGTCGATCCACTTCGGCATGCCTCCGCCCAAGGGTTGTAGCGGACGGTTGCTGTCGATCGGGCGTCGATACACTGCGCCTTGGGTCGCAAAGGGATCGGTGGATGCTGACACGAAAATGTCATTTCTCCCAAACGCAACGGCGGAGCAATGATGGGCGTGAAGTCCTTGCTGTTCGATAGTCCATGTCGCTCCAGCATCGCGACTAATGCAAAGGCCCACCGCTGCCGCCGCTATCACGACGTCGGGCCGGGTTGGATGTGTACATACCTGATGAACATCGCTATCGATATCGATTGTGGGCTGCCAAGTTAAGCCGGCGTCGGTTGATCGCGGAACTCCGCCAACATGGACGTTAACCAGAAGCACGGCACCATCGCAGGTCGCCGCCATGGAACGAACTCCAAGCGGCGGCCCCATCAGCTTGCCGTCGACGATCGCCGCTCCTGCGTACCACCTGTCGCGGCCCTGTACGGCGTCAAAACCCGTCAAGCAGTGCTGCGTGCCGTCAGCATCAACGCGCAGGATATGTGCGTCGTCGGTGCCTACAAAGACAGCGTTTCCAATGGGTACGCAGCATGAAAGGTCGAATTCGCTCTTTGCTATCGCAGTCCATTCGCCATCAGAGGATCGTCGACAGAGCGAATGCCCGCCAACAATTGCGAGCACACTTCCACGTCCATCGGCCACCAGACTGCAAACCGATTGATTGGCGAGTTCTTGATGGACCGTTTTCCCACTGACGCTGAAGAATCCGCTGTCCCACGTTGCTACCAGAATAGAAGGGTTCGGCATCAAGGTAGATCCTTTTGGCGTAAAGCCAGGTGAACTGTTCGAAGTAAAATTGTGCAATGATCGATCCGCTGAGTCAATGGGGCCGCAAGAAGCGAAACGATGATTTCTTTCTTGGGATAATACCGCCAGTTTTCAGAGAATGCCGTTCGCTCGCTGTGCTCGAATGCTAGAAGAGCTAATGGCCAAGAGCCAAGAGCAAACCCGGAGTCCCCTAAAAGTGGTATTGAATTGCTAGCCTTAATGTGCCAGCCTATTCTGTGGCGCCGAAACAAGGTAGACGTACCTGCTTTCGGTGCCTTTTGTTTTGCCGTCGAGAAACTCGAAGCGCATGCCGAGCGGTGAAACAAAACGGGCTGGCCCAGCGCCCTCGTCCGGCAAACGATTTTTGAAAATTGAAAACAAAATGGGGCACTGGGCCCCGTTGCGCCGCGTGGCAGGTTCGCGCGCAGCGGGTGGCAGCAAGGTTTTGTTGCGCTCTCGCGGAGCGCGGACGAAGTGACCAAAGCCTTGCTTTTTCTCTCCGGTTTCCCCATAAGGAATTCGTCCCTATCTGAGTTGCTGGCACTCAACTTGTCAGAGCCAATCTTGACACGGGACTGCTTGCTCCCTAGAATCAGAGTGAGGGATTGTACCTTAATTGCTCTCATAAATAATTGCGGTAGAGTAAGTTACAGTCCTCAGCAAGCGGGCTCATGGGCACACCGGCGGGTATCGGGAAGCGCGAACGCGAAATCCTCACGGCCATCGTGGAGACTTACATCTCCACGGGCGAACCCGTCGGCTCGCGCACTTTGGCGCGCAACAATCGCGAAAATCTCAGTGCTGCATCCATCCGCAACGTCATGGCCGACTTGGCCGACGCCGGCTTCCTTGACCAACCGCATACTTCGGCCGGGCGCGTCCCTACCACACAGGCGTATCGCTTTTACGTAAAGCACTTGACCGGCGAAGCTCGCCTGTCGCCTGCCGACGAGAGTCTGATCCAGGGCAGCCTGCATGGCACTCAGGATGTGCAGGAGTTCATGGAGCGCACCTCGCACGTGCTGTCGCTGATCTCGCACGGCGTGGGCGTCGCGATCAGCTCGGCGCCGGGGCAGCGCAACGCGCTGGAGCATGTCTACTTCCAGCGCATGGCCGACAAGAAAGTTCTCGCCGTCGTCGTCATGCGCAACGGACTGGTGCGCGATCGCGTGTTGCGGCTTACTAACGACCTCACGGCTTCCGACCTCGACATTGCCGCGGCGTACATCAACCAGAACTTTCGCGGTTGGGAGATGGAGTCGCTGCGCAACGAGATCGCCAAGCGGGTTCAGCAGGAGCGCAGCGAATACGATCGCCTGATGGCGTCGGTGGAGCAGCTCTACGCGCAGGGCGCGCTGGCTTCCGAAAGCCCAGCCCAGTCGGTTTACGTGGAAGGCGCTTCCAACCTGGTGCTGACCGAGCAGGACAAGGAACGCCTGCGCTATTTGCTGGCCACGCTGGAAGAGAAGCAGCGCATCGTCGATCTGCTCTCCGCTTACCTGGATACGAAACAAGAGGCGGTGCGCGTGGTTGTGGGTCTGGAAGACGCCATGCCGCATCTAAGTAATTTTGTGCTGATTGGCAAGCCGGCGCGGGTGGGCGACGAAGTGATGGGGTCGCTGGCAGTGATTGGCCCGACCCGCATGGATTACGAGCACACCATCACCGCCGTCTCCTATATCGCGCGGCTGTTCGATGAACTGTGGAACGAGTCGACGTAGAGGTTTGCTGAAAAACTCGAAGTAAGCTGGTTTTGAAGGGGCGTAGCTTTAGCTACGCCGTAGCAAATTCTTTATTCTTGTCATCACGAACCGGCTTCAGCCGGTGAGGGATCTGCTTTGCAGCCTCTTTAGCCGCCGAGGGACATGCGGTTCGAGGTGCTCAGCAAACTTCGCGGTAGTGATCGGGGTTTCACCCGCTGTGCCGCGCGAATTGCCCGCGGGGGATGCGGAGCGCGGTGAACGCTCGAGCTCCGAGAAACTTTCTAGCCCAAGCGCGGAAGCGCTACGTGAAACCTGAAACCTCGGGTAGGAGAAGCGCTTCACCCTGCCGCCGAACCAGCCCGAAGGGCGTAACAATATTAGCCAGGGCGTGGGTCCTGGGTAAAGTTGGAAAGCAAGCCGAGTCCCGTAGGGACGGCAGAATTTTTTCACCAACGAAGACCTATGCAATTCAAGAAACAAAATGCAGCCTCTAACACGGAGTTGGAGCTGGACCACGAATTACCGCCGGCGGAAAACGATTCCACCGCTCCTTCTGCTGAGCAGGGACCTGGCTTAAAAGACCCTCCCAGCCCGGAAGCCGAGCTGGAAAAAGTTCGCACTGAGCGGGCGGCGTATCTGGATCGCGCGGCGCGCTTGCAGGCCGAGTTCGACAACTTTCGCAAGCGCAATGCCAAGGAGCAGCAGGAGTATCGCGAGTACGCTCTGGCCGATGCGCTCAAGCAGTTGCTGCCCATCCTCGACAGCCTCGATCGCGCAGTGAAGACCAACGCGGCTTCGCTGGAGGACTTCCAGTCGGGCATCGAACTCATCGACAAGCAGTTTCACGATGCGCTGGCCAAGTTGGGCGTTCAGCCTATATCTACAGAAGGCGCGCTGTTCGATCCCAACCTGCATCAGGCGGTCCAGATGGTCGACACCAGCGACGCGGAAGACAACCATGTTCTCGACGAGCTGCAACGCGGCTACAAGCTAAAAGAGCGCCTGCTGCGTCCGGCGATGGTGCGGGTGGCGCACAATCCCAAGTAAATCAAAATTGAGAAGGTAACCAGTTCTGGCCACGACAGTGAAACGCGACTATTACGAGGTGCTGGGCGTCTCGCGTACCGCCGGCGATCAGGAAATCAAGAGCGCCTATCGCAAGCTTGCCCTGCAATACCATCCTGACCGCAATCCCGGCAATCCGGAATCGGAAGAGCGCTTCAAGGAGTGCAGCGAGGCCTACGCCATTCTCGCCGACGGCGAGAAGCGCGCGCGCTACGACCGCTTCGGTCATGCCGGCGTCACCGGCGGCGCGGGCGGTGGTCCCGGCGGATTCGACACCACCGTCTTCACCGACTTTCAAGATATCTTCGGCGACATCTTCGGCGATATGTTTGGCGGCCAGGGCGGACGCGGCCGTACCCGCGCGCAACGCGGCGCCGATCTGCGCGAAGATCTCTCGCTCGAATTCGAGGAAGCGGTCTTCGGCGTCACCCAGCAAGTCCAAGTGCGCCGGCTGGAAGAGTGCGGGCCCTGCAAGGGAAGCGGCGTTGCCCCCGGCAAGGCGCCCATCAACTGCACCACCTGCGGCGGTCGCGGACAGATGCGCTATCAGCAAGGCTTCTTCTCTATCACCCGCGCCTGCAGCACCTGCGGGGGATCGGGCAGGCTGATCGTCGATCCCTGCACCACCTGCCGCGGCCAGGGACGCGTCACCCGCGAGCGTGTCGTGACGGTGAAAGTTCCGGCAGGTGTCGAGGAAGGCGCGCGCATCCTGTACTCGGGCGAAGGCGAGGCCGGCGTTTTTGGTGGCCCTCCCGGCGATCTCTACATCGTGCTGCATGCCAAGGAACATTCCTTCTTCGAGCGCGAAGGCAAGAACCTTTACTGCGTGGTACCTATCTCGTTTTCGCAGGCGGCGCTGGGTGCCGAGATCCAGGTGCCGACGCTGGAAGACGACTACACCCTGAGAATTCAGGAAGGCACGCAAACCGGATCGATCTTCAAGCTGAAGAACCAAGGCGTGCCGGTACTGAACGGTCGCGGCCGCGGCGACCTGTTCGTCGAAGTGAAAGTGCAGACGCCGGCCAAGCTCAGCAAGCGCCAGCGCGAGCTGATGCAGGAGCTGCACACCACCATCTCGGTGGAAAACAAACCGGTCAGCCGCTCGCTGCTCAACAAGGTCAAAGAGATTTTTGGGTAGGGCAGATCAATCGAGGTGCGACGTGAACTGGCGCGATAGAATCATTGTCGATCCGGCGATCCATCATGGTGGTCCCTGTATCAAAGGCACGCGCGTGCCGGTAAGCGTGATTGCCGGCAGTATCGCTGACGGGGATACTACCGAACAACTCATTGCTGCCTATCCGCAACTCACCCCTGACGATATCCGTGCGGCAATGCAATTCTTGCCAGCTAAGAGCTAAATGGCTAAGAACTAAGAGCGAATAGCGAAGACCGGCCCTCCTTGGATAAAGCTCTCCGCATCTACGCCTGGTTCCTGTTGGTCGTGACCGTGCTGCCGGCGATCGCACGTTTGGCCAAGCCGCGCGAACTGGCGCACATCTTGCTCGTTCGCTACCAGAATCCCAAGCGCCGCAAGCGGGCCCGCGTCGGCGGAATCATCTACCTGGGACTGTCGCTATGCGCGGTTCCGGTTTTGCTGCGTGCGCAGATGCACCAGGAGCGCTGGCTGATCATGGCCGTGCTGGTCGGTGCGGTGTCGGCGCTGGAGTTCCTGCTCAACAGCCGCTTGTTTGACGAGGAAGCATTGACGCGCCAGAACCGCCTCTTCGGCGGGGTCTATCTTGCCATCGCAATCGCCGTCGCTCTGCTACTCTTCACTCGATGACCCGACGCCGCTGGATCGCCGACGAGTTCTCCCGCGACCGCGCTGCCCTGACCGGCGCCCACGCCGCACATTTGTCGCGAACCCTGCGGGCGCGTATCGGACAGGAGTTCGAAGTCGCCTGCGGCGATCGAGTACGACGGGCCGCGATCGCAAGCATTACCGATGATCGCGTCGAGTTCGCGCTCAGCGAAGAAGTCGCCGCAAGTGATGGGGCGCCGATAGCTCTATTGCTGGCGATTTTCAAATTCGATCGCATGGAGTGGGCAATCGAAAAGTGTACCGAGCTGAATGTCACCACGATCGTTCCGGTGATCGCTCGCCGCACCGAGAAGCATCTTGCAATCGCCGCAGAGAAGCGCGTCGAACGCTGGCGCCGCATCGCCCGCGAAGCATCAGAGCAGTCGCGTCGCACGAGTCCTCCGGAGATTACCGATCCCTTCAAGCTGGGGGAGTTGCTGAAGGCGCCTGTATCGGTCGACACGCCGAATTCAGATGCGAATGCCGACACGGTGCGCGTTGTCCTCGTCGAAACCGAGCGCGGAGTGTCACTCACCGAAGTCTTGCGTTCCCACCAACACGTCGCATCCCTCGCCCTTGCCACCGGCCCCGAGGGCGGCTGGGCTGAAGATGAGTTGCAGAGTTTCGCCAGCTCGCAATGGATCGCAGCCTCGCTCGGCGAAACCATTCTTCGCGCCGAAACCGCCGCCGTCGCCGCGCTGGCCATCGCCCGCGCGGAAATCCAGCTGTTTGTGCAGGCAACGTCCTGAGTGAGTGCGGCCCGTTCAGTTAATCCTCACCCAACTGCTCAAGTCGAGATAGCCAAGAATGGAAATGTGGGCATCCATCGCGGATCTTCTGCAGTCCAATACGTTGCGCGACTTGAACGCCCACCGTTGGTTTCACTCCCTCGTAACCCGGCAGGCACTTGGTAATGCGTTTGGACGGAGCAGTGTGTTGTCCGTCATTGATGAACTCCGGCGTTTCATAGGATTTTGCGACAACTTTGAGGGCGTCAATATCTTTGGAAGCCCGCGGATAAAAATCCAAGAAGCAGTCAAGGTCGCAAAAAAGATAAGCCTCGTACTCATGCAGCTGAATGTGAGGAATAAATCGCTCGTCTCCGATGTCATGCGCGAACGCTTGTTCGAGAAACTCCACTCGTTTCAGCGGGAGATGACTAATCTTGCGCGATTCCTCCAACCCGGGGAAATGTGGATGAATTGCGTAGAGATCAATCATCGTCGTGAAGAAGACGTCCGAACTGTGCTCTTGTGCCGTGAACCTGAGGATGTCGTTCTTCATTGCTACATAGTTACGCCCGCCGCCACGATGTACGATGCCCCGCTTGCGTGCGTGGGCTATGAGAATGGCCGCCTGCAGGTACACGCCCGTGTTTAACAAATGAGGCGCTAATAAGTTTGTTGCAAAAACCTGTTCCGTAGGGCCCTCCGCAAATATGTATAACCGTGCCATCTAGTGAGGGCCTCCACCAATAACATTCTTTTCCCACACTTCTCCCATGCTGTACTCTTCCAGCCACGATTCGAGAATTGAAGGAGATGGTCGCAAGAACAGAGATTCTTGTTGATCGCGTTTGACTACGACGATTTCTTCGGGCTCAAAGCTGTCGAGAAAGGAACTTGACTGCGTGCTAACCAGCAGCTGGGTGTGTTGAGCAGCCTTTCTTAATAGCGACGCTACGACGGTCAACGCATAGGGGTGTAACCCTAGCTCCGGTTCATCGATGATGATCAAATCAGGCAAGTCCTCTTCGGGTTGTAGAAGGAGAGTTATCAGGCATATTGCGCGCAAAGTGCCATCTGAAAGCTGATGTGGACCGAACACCTGATCAGCCTGTCGGTGTCGCCAATTCAATAGGATGTCCTGTTTGCTAGGTAGTGCAGGTTCAAGTTCAAAATCTTCAAAAAAGGGGACGATCAAGCGTATTGTGCTGATTATCCTCTGATAGGCACTTGGGTCCTCCTCATTCTTCAGCCGGAAAAGGAGGGCGGCCAAGTTTCCGGCATCCGGCATCAGCCAGCGATTATCGCCAATATAACAACTTTGTCGAACCCTAGCGGTTGCTGAGGTGTCATGGAAATGATAAACGCGACATTGATTTAGAAGATGCCGGAAAACCTTTGCGGTTGGTTCACCTCCACCAGCCTCGTCCGGGATGCGTGTTTCTCGGTGTCCCGCACCCAAAGAAAGAACTTTTGGGTTCGGCCACCGCGTCTGCCAAAAGGTGAGAGTCTCCTCGGCAAATACCAACGTGTCACCCGCAGCATGAAACAGACGCATAGAGTAAGTGTCAGTTCCGTTATCAACCTCAAATTCAAGGTGCCCCTCCAATTGCGGCGTTACTTTCGGACCGAAATGAAGAACCGACTGGGACCTCCCCGCACCGGCAATATATTGTTGGAGGCGGCCGCCCATCATTTCATTGATCATCTTGAAGAACGAGACGAGATTACTCTTGCCAGCACCGTTGGCGCCTATTAGGACATTGAGTGAATGGATGTCTAGCTCTAGGTTCTTAATCGATTTGAAGCCTCTTAACGTGATGCGTTTCAGTCTGGGTTTGCCCATTAGGTACCACCTTCCCGTGCCTTCCCCGTACGCAGGCTCGACATGCCTGGAAGGAATGCTATCAAATCGCTAGGTCACGAAGGCTGCCTCTTGCTCCCTGTCGATCCTCTTGCGATTTGCGGCGAGGCTAGATGATATAATGTCTTCGCTTTTTCTTCGTTTGCATGGATGCCCAATGTCGAGCAACGGCCATTCCCATTTCGTAGCCACCGACGAGCAGCGTCAGGCTATCCAACACGTCCATGGTCCGATGCTGGTGGTCGCCGGCGCCGGGACCGGCAAGACCACGGTGCTGGCGCGGCGCATTGCTCACCTCATCCAAAGCGAAGCCGCCCGCCCCGACGAAATTCTGGCCGTCGCCTACACCCGCAACTCCGCCGCGGAGTTGATTAATCGTGTCGCTGCAATTTTGTATCCGCGCGAAAATCAGGCGTCGCTCTATCCCGAGATGGACCAGTCCAAATCTGCGCGCAAGCTGCTCTCCAGCGGGCTGCAGGCGCATACCTTTCATTCCTATTGCTACCGTCTGCTGAACGATGCCGGCAACAAGTTTGAACTGCTCGACGAAAAAGATCTGTTTGTGTTGTTGCGCCGCCGCATCGGCGATCTCAAGTTGCAGCACTACACTAAGGCTGCGGGTCCGGGAAAATTTCTTGAAGACCTGCTCAAGTTCTTCAGCAGTTGTCACGACGAATTGCGCACGCCTGACCACTATGACGCTTACGTGAAGCAACTCGAACGTGGCGAAATCGCCCTGCCGCGCATGGCGAAGTCGAAGGATGCTGGCGGGATGTCGGACGATGAGATTCTGGGCCGCTGCCGCGAGGTTGGCTATGCCTTCCGCTATACCGAAAATCTGCTACAGCAGGAAGGTCTGGGAAGCTTCGGCCACATCCTGACCCGCGCGGTCGATCTGCTCAGCCGCCGCCAGTCGGTGCTGCAACGCCAGCAGCGGCGCGCTCGCTTTATTCTCATCGACGAGTTCCAGGACTCCAACGTCGCCCAGATCAAACTCGCCAGCCTGCTGGCCGGAGAAGCGGCCAACGTGTTCGCGGTCGGCGATCCTGACCAGGCAATCTACCAGTTTCGCGGAGCCACCAGCGGCGCCTTCGATCAGTTCGTGAAGATATTTGGTCCTAATCGCGTGCAGCGGGTGACCATGGCGGCGAACCGTCGCTCCACGCCGCCGGTCCTGCGCTGTGCCCACCAGGCGATCAAGTGCAATCCGCAAATTCTAAGCGTTGAGGGAGCAGACGAAGGCTGGCCGCGGCAACCGCTCACTTGCGCGCGTCTTGAAACCGACGCAATGGTCGCGGCCGCGCCAACTGTGCAGGCCGTCGTCTACCACGCCTATGAGCAGGAAGCCACATTCATCGCAGACACAATCCAGACCATGCAGCGGCAACGGTCCGAGACCAAACTCAGCCACCTCGCGGTGCTCTATCGTAGCCACCACCATCGCGGGAAGATCGTCGCCGAACTTCATCGTCGCGGCATTCCGGTCCATGTCAAAGGTGTCGATCTGTTCGATACGCCGGAGCTGCGCGATGCCATGGCGGTGTTACGGATACTCGACTCAGCTCATCCCGTGGCCCTTTTCCGGGTCGCGGCGTTGTCCCAGTTCAAGGTCGATCCCGAGCGGTTCCGCGCCCAGCTCGCGTTGGCTGGAAGAGACGCCTCCGCCGAAGCGGCGCTGGAAGAAAGTCCCGGAGGCTTAGAGGTAATGCAGACGGTCCGCCGGGCGCGCCGCGATCTCATCAGCGCCGGCGGCGTTATGGCCGATGCCTTGAACATCGCGCGGCGCGACTTCGGGCTGGCGGAATCGATGCCGCTGCGGCGCCTCTTCGATTTTGCCGAGCGCTGGAGCGCCAAGCCCAAGCAAATCGCTGCGCACGGCACGCTGCATGAGTTTCTGGAATACGTCACCCTTTTCCGCGAGGCGGGCGGAACAGTGCTCGAGGAAACCGACGAGGACGATCCGGTGGCCGCGCTCGCTCCCACCGAATTGGGCAACGCGCCGATCGATGAGGCGGTTCAGCTGATGACCGTTCATGCCGCCAAAGGCTTGGAATTCCGCAGCGTCTTCGTAGTGCGTGTGGCCTCGCCATCGTTTCCCGGCAATTACAAGGAATCGTTGGTGGAATTCCCGCCGCAGTTGCGCCAAGCCAGTGCGGCCGCGTCTGGCGCCAGGATCGACACTGCGGCTGAGACTGGTCCTAAGGTCCTCTACGCGCAGGAGGAGCGTCGGCTGTTCTATGTATCCATGACCAGGGCGATGGACGAGCTGTATCTCTGTGGCAAGGCGGCCCGGGGTAAGAATCCGGTTCCCACCAAATACATTCGCGAACTCGTCAGCGAGGCGAAGCTGGTACTGAAGGATGCGATCGCGTCGCGAGTGTTGCAACCCGAGCTGGTCCCGCGCATCCAGGCCGCGGCCGAGCTCCTGCCCAACGTTTCGCAATGGACGCAGCTTCCGCCGCGAGAAGATGCGCATCTGCACGCGCTGAGCGCCAGCGCCATCCAGTGCTACGAAAACTGCCCGCTGGCATACAAGCTGCGCTACGATTGGCGGCTTCCGGAAGAGCCCTCGGCGGCGCTGCAGTTTGGTAGCGCCATGCATCTGGCCCTCAAAGCCTATTTCGACGGCGTTCGTGTCCGCCGCCCACCCGACGAGGAAACCGTGATTGCTTGCTTCCTCGACGAACTTTCCAAGTCGAAGATTGACGAGCCGCTGCAGCGCGCGCTCTACGAGAAAGATGGCCGCCATCAGCTCACCGCGCTGTTGCGCTCCGAACTCGGACGCTCGCGCGGCGAGATCCTCCAGACTGAGCAGCGCTTCAAAGTCGAAATCGGCGGAGCTAAGGTGTCGGGCAGATTTGACCGGTTGGATGGCGTGGACGGCGGTGAGGTGGTGATCGTTGACTACAAGACTGGCAGGCCGAAGACCCAGGAAGATGCTGACGACAGCCTTCAGCTTTCCATTTACGCTCTCGCCGCCCGCCGCCTGGGACACAAGCCCTCCGCTCTGGTCTTCATCAATCTGCAGAACGGCAGCGCCGTTGAATCGCAGCGTTCTCCGCAGCAGCTTCTGGAGGCGGAGAACAAGGTGGCGGAGGTGGCCGCGAAAATTATTGCCGGAGAATTTGATCCTAAGCCCAGCCAGGGCTGCGGGAGATGTTCGTATCACAGTATCTGTCCCGCGCAGGAGGCGCCGCTCTCCACTCCGCCCGCCAGCCGCCCAGCAAAAGTGACTTAGCGCTCAAAAGCGAAGGGGAACGCTTGCGCGTCCCCCGGTTCGTACGGTCGAAGGCGATTAGTGCTTCTTCGACTTCTTTGCCGCCTTCTTAGCCTTTTTTGCAGCCTTTTTCGTTGCCATGGTTTCTATTCTCCCTTTCCATTTGTCATGGAACATTGCGACATTCATTTCATCGCAATTTGTTAGTTGTATAGAGTCATTGAAAAAAATAGTCAAGCAAAAAACGCACATCGATGCGCGCGCATCGCGGACGCACGCCACCCCTGGTCGCCTCTCGAGGATTGAAGAGCGCTCGCCGCGCTCTGGCTGTATTCGTATCGTCGCCTGCGTATGTACGTAGGGGCCGCATAAACACTGGCTATTCCAGCATCCGTAAAACTGTGCCGCTCAGCGCGTCGTGCCACGCGTGCGCCATCATTCCCGCGCGCAGGCTCTTTCGCCACCATGCGAGTAGCCCAAACATTAAACCGTAAATTCCGATCAGGACCATGCGCGCGGCCCCTTCGTACCCGTGTGCCGCTCCAAACACCACCGCCGAAAGCAGCACTCCAAGCAGCATCGAATTGCTCATCGCGGCAAACTGCCGCTGCAGATATCCGCGGAAGATGATCTCTTCGCAGAAGCCGGCAGTCAGGCTTACGCCGAACCACACCGCCAGCTCCAGGTTCGATCCTGGCGTCAGAAATCCCAACTGCTTGCGCATGGCTTCGATCTTGCCCGCCTGGTCCAGATGCATCAGCTTGGCGCCCGCGCCCAACACAATCAGCGCGCATATCCAGAACGCGCCGGCATACACCACGTCGAGGAAGAAATCTTCCGCCGTCGCCCAGCGTCCGCCAATCAGATCGCGCAGGCGCATGCGTTTGCGCGTGCCGAGCCAGACGAAGCCGGCCAGGACCCACTCCCAGGCCATGCTCCACAGGTATTGCGGCACTTTGCTTTCGGCGGCCAACCGATGCTTGCCGCGCATGCCGTTGACCGAAGCCAGCAACAGCACCGCGATCAGGATGGCGGTGTGCCACCAGGGCGCCAGCAGCCGTTTCGAACGGCGCGAAGCCAATGGAATTTCGGGCCGGATTTGTGCGTCCGTGGCCAAGGCAGCTCCATCTTATAATGTTCGTTGATCATTTCATCGCAGGAGCTCAAGCATTCATGACTGGGTTGGAAGACGTTGTCATCGTATCCGCGGTACGCACCCCGATCGGGAAGTTTCAGGGTTCGCTTTCCGATTTCACCGCGCCGCAATTGGGCGCTATCGTCGTCCGCGAGGCAGTCAAGCGCGCCGGCATCGATCCTAACCTCGTTGACGAATGCATCATGGGCAACGTTGTTTCCGCCGGACTGGGCCAGAATCCCGCGCGCCAGGCCGCTCTCGGCGGCGGGCTTTCCGACAGTGTCAGCGCCATGACCATCAACAAGGTTTGCGGTTCGGGACTGAAAGCGGTTGCGCTCGGCCAGCAGGCCATCCAGACCGGCAACGCGCAAATCGTGCTCGCCGGCGGCATGGAGAGCATGAGCAACGCGCCTTATCTGCTGCAGAATGCGCGCAAAGGTTTCCGCTTGGGCGATCAAAAGGTCGTCGATTCCATGGTGCATGACGGCTTGTGGGATGTTTACAACGATTACCACATGGGCAACACCGCCGAGAATGTTGCCGGCAAGTATTGCATCGCGCGCGAGGAGCAGGACGAGTACGCCCTAAACTCGCATCGCAAGGCCGTGAGCGCGATCAAAGAATGTCGCTTCAAAGACCAGATCGTGCCCGTCGAGCTGCCGGCGAAAAAGAGGGGTGCGCCTCCAGTGTTCTTCACCAAAGATGAGTCGCCCCGCGAGGACTCCACCATCGAAGCCTTACGCGGCCTGAAGCCGGCCTTCAAGAAGGATGGCACCGTGACCGCCGGCAACGCGCCCGGCGTCAACGACGGTGCCTCGGCCCTGGTGCTCATGTCGGCCGCTAAGGCAAAAGACCTTGGGCTGAGGCCGCTGGCGCGCATTGTCGCCCAGGCCGGCAGCGGCATCGCTCCCGCGTGGGTGATGATGGCGCCGGTCGAAACCGTTCGCCGGCTCTGGCAGAAGACGGGATGGAAGAACCAGGACGTGGACCTTTACGAAATTAACGAGGCGTTTTCTGTTGCCGCGCTTGGCGTAACCCGCGAGCTCGGACTCGATCTCAACCGGGTCAACGTGAACGGTGGCGCGGTCGCGCTCGGACATCCCATCGGCGCCAGCGGCGCGCGCATTTTGACCACCCTTCTCTACGAGATGATTCGTCGCGACGTACACAAGGGAATCGCCGCCCTTTGTCTCGGCGGCGGCAATGCCGTGGGCTTGGCCGTCGAACGGTAAAGGTAGAGCGGCGCTTTAGCGCCGCGTTCCTGCGTGACCAGGAAAAGCTGAATCCCAGATTCAGCTTAACGTGAATAGGCGCGTGACGCTGACCTGAAGGTCGGCTCTACTGTCACCTTTACAAATCGTTACACCTTTCTGTGAGCTGACGGGTTTCTATTTTCGTATGTCCGATGTAGGGCAAGTGCGCCCGGCACAATCATGTCAGCATCCAACCAAACACAAATGACCTCGTCACCAATTTCTCAGGCAGCACCGGCGGTGCAGACCGACAACGTCTGCCGCCACTACCCCATGGGCGGAGGCGTCATCCGCGCCGTTGACGGAATCTCTCTGACCATCCAGCGTGGCGAATTTGTGGCGCTGCTCGGCCAATCGGGATCAGGAAAGTCTACCCTGCTGAATTTGCTTGCCGGTCTCGACCGCCCCAGCTCCGGCTCGGTGATCGTGCAGGGTCGCGACTTGGCCAAGATGTCGTCGGAGGAATTGGCCGGCTATCGCCGCAACGATGTCGGCATGGTCTTCCAGGCGTTTCATCTAATCCCCGCGATGACCATTACCGAGAACGTCGAACTGCCCATGCGATTCGCCGAAGTGGAGCGCGCCGAACGAGCGCAACGGGTGCGCGAATCGCTGGCGCGGGTCGGGCTGGGCAAGCGCATGGAACATCGCCCGTCGGAGCTGTCCGGTGGCGAGCAGCAACGCGTGTCGCTGGCGCGTGCCCTGGCCAATCGTCCGTCGCTGCTGCTGGCCGACGAGCCCACCGGCAACCTCGACAGCCGCACCGGCGAAGACATACTTAATCTCATCCGCGACCTGAGTCTCTCGCTCGGCATGACGGTGGTGATGGTCACGCACGAGCGCGCGCTGGCCGAGCGCTTCGCTCAGCGACTGATCTTTCTTGGCGATGGCAAATTGCTATCGCAGGAGGCGCTGGCATGAAGGGCTATGACCTTTTCGAGCTGGCCGTTCGCAACCTGCGGCAATCCAAGTTGCGCAATGGATTGACGACGGTGGGCATCGCGGTCGGCGTCGCGTCGCTGGTCGCCATGTTGTCCCTCGGTGTGGGACTGCAACAGCTGGCCACGCGCCGACTGGCAGGCTCGGGAATGTTCGACACCGTCTTCGTTACTTCGAAGCAGGATTTCCGCGGCTTCGATCGCGAAGAAGACCGGAAGGACCAGCATCCGGAAAACGCTCCCGTGCTCGACGAGTCATCGCGCGACAAGATGGCGCACCTGGAGTACGTCACCGAGGTCGAACCCGAGGTCCGGGTGATGGGCCAGATCGTGTATGACGGCCAAACTCATTTCGGGTTCGTTACCGGCCTGCCCATGTCGGCGCGCGAGAACGAGGCATTCGATAATCTGCAAGGCAAGTTCTTCTCTGGCTCCGATGCCGGCGAAGTCATCCTGCTGAATGATTTCGCCAAGGAGCTCGATCCCAAGAATCCGAAGGAGCTGATTGGCAGGGAAGTTGCGTTGCGCTACGGCGAGCATCAGTCGCTGGCCGCCGATGCCGACAGCTCGGGGCGGCCGCAAATTCCGGCCGCACAGACGAGCGGCAGCTCGAAAAGCGACGACAACTACGGCTTCTCCGTCGTACGTAAGTCGCAATTGTTGAAGGTGGTCGGCATCATTGACGAAGAGCCCTACGGCGGCATGAGGACGGTCTCGCGCGGCCGCATTTTTCTGCCCGTCGATTTGACCGAGAAGCTGAACATGTCGGACTTTACCGATATGCGCAGCTCGCTGCGCGGCGGTGGCAAAACGTACATGACGCTCACCGTGCGAGTTAAAGATCCGGGCAAGGTCGCGCAGGTGCAGGACGCGATCAGCAAGATGGGCTTCCGTACATTTTCCGTGCTCGACGCCACTAAGAGCCTGCGCCGCTTCTTTACCGTGCTCGATCTCTTTCTCGGCATCTTCGGATCGCTGGCGCTGGCCGTGGCCACGCTGGCCATCGTCAACACCCTGGTGATGGCGGTGCTGGAGCGGCGCCGCGAAATTGGCATAATGAAAGCCATCGGCGCTAGCGATCGCGACGTGAAGCGGCTGTTCTTCGCCGAAGCCGGAGCCATGGGCTTCTTCGGCGGCGTGCTCGGCATCGCGCTGGGCTTCGCCATCGGCAAGGCGATTAATGTCGGGACCTCGGTCTATTTGCATCGCCATCAGCTTCCGTCGGAGGCGGTGTGGATTCTGCCTCCTTGGCTGATCGGCGCTGCCATCGCTTTCTCCATCGTGGTCAGCTTGTTGGCTGGCCTGTATCCCGCCAGCCGCGCCGCGCGTTTGGACCCGGTGCAGACCCTGAAATACGAATAAGAGCTGGGCGCATCGAATGGCTACAATTTGCCATCAAGTCTATGGCATAATGTAGATGAGGTAATCATGTCAGTTCTCCATCAGCAGATAGGCGAATGGCTGGGCGTTCCTGTTCCGAAGACGGACCAGCAAATGCTGGAGATGGTTGAGCAGCAGCTCCCCACCTCCGCCATCAACCGCCTGGTAGCGCTGGGTATCACCCGGCCGGAGATCGACGCTCTGGTGGTCCCGTTGCGCACGCTGCAACACCGCCGGTCGCGCCGCGAGAAGCTAACGGTGGCGGAGTCCGATCGCGTCTTGCGTGTCGCTCGTCTCCTGTCGCAGGCAAAATCGGTATACGGATCGCGCGAACGGGCGCTGGCGTGGCTCCGGCGACCGCATCCTCGCCTCCGCGGTCGCGCTCCGTTGGAAACGCTGAAGACCGACACCGGCAGCCGTATGGTCGAAGAGCTGCTTGTCCAGATCGATGAAGGTATGTTTGTTTGACGATGCTGTGGCGCGTCAGCCGGCATCGAGACTTGGCGGGCGCGGGCGGATTGCGCGCTCCTGGTCGCTGGCATGAACGCGGCTTGCCGGTTGTCTACCTGGCGGAAACGCCGGCGGGAGCTTTACTGGAAGCCTGCGCCCACACCAGTGCCAACGACGTTCCTCCGCATTACACGTTGCTTGGCGTGGAAGTGGACGCTCGGGTTTCGCTGGAACATCTGGACGCGAGCACTCTTCCGGCGGACTGGACTAAGCGTCTTGAGGTCACTCGCGGGCTGGGAACGACGTGGCTTCGCGAACGGCGGTCCGGTTTGTTGCGTATGCCTAGCGCGCTCGTTCCTGCCACCTTCAACGTCATGCTTAACCCGCTTCATCCCGACGCCGCGCGGCTGCGCATCAAATCCAGTGTGAAGTATCCTTTTGACCCGAGAATCAAGAAATGAAATTGGTAATCCTTCGGAACTCAGGCCTGAAGTCGAAACAAACTGGTCTTCTTACTCGTTTAGCGATTCTGCTGATCGCTCTCTGCGTTGCTCCGCTGCTTCACGCGCAGGGCCGCGCCGAGTGTTCGCTCATCAAGTCAGAAATTCTGAAGCGCCCGGTTCGATACTGTGCGTTTCTGCCGCCCGGCTTCGACGACGACAAGACGCGCCGCTATCCGGTGCTCTATTTCCTGCACGGTCTGGGCGACAACGAGCAGTCTCTGCTCAACTTCGGTGGATGGGACGTGGTTTCGGAGCTGCGCCGTCAGGGCAAGATCGGCGACTTCGTGATCCTGGCCCCCAGCGGCGGTCACAGCTTTTACCTCAACTCGGAAGACGGCAAGCTGCGCTACGAGGACTTCTTGCTGAAAGAGTTCATGCCGCAGATGGAAAAGAAATATCGCGCGCAAGGGACACCTTCCAGCCGCGGCATCACCGGCATTTCCATGGGCGGCTATGGAGCGCTGCGGCTGACTTTCAAATTTCCCAATCAGTTTGCCGCAGTCAGCGCGCAGATGCCGGCGCTCATGCCCGGGCTACCCAAGGACATGAGCTCGGGCGCGCCTGGCTCTCCCGGTGCGCTGCTGGGCGAGGTCTTCGGTTCGCCCGCTTACTTCGATCGCAACAATGTCTTCTCCTTCGCGCGCACCGACAGTGCCGCCAGTCTCAAGCGCCTGAAGATTTATTTCGATGTGGGCAACAACGACGACTTCGGCTTCGAGCAGGGCGCGCAGGTGTTGGATAAGCTGCTGACCTCGCGCGGCATTCCGCACGAGTTCCATATCTATCCCGGCGGACACAGTGCGCAATTTGTCATGGCCCACTTCGGCGAGGTCATTCAGTTTCAGTGGAACGCCATTGGGGCAGGGAAGTAAAGCTGAGGCCCGGCTGACCGTCGGGTTGATGCGCGACCCGGGAGGAATTTTAGTCCGGCGAGTGCGGGTAGAGCGGCGCTTCAGCGCCGCGTTCGTCGCGAAAAAATACCTTGCTGGAGTTGCCACGGTGGTCATGCAATGACCGTGGCAACTCCAGCTTTAAGATGGGGGTCGATCTTGGGCGCCAGCCTGAAGGCTGGCTCTACCTGGTCTCGAACAACTCTGAAGCCGGTCTAGCTGTCACTTGGCTCCCGTATCGAACATCCACATGGCATGGTCCAGTACCTGTCGCGGCTGATAGGGCCACAGCCAGCGATAGCCGTTGCTGTCATCCAGCACTTGTCCTGACAGACAACTCGCACCGGCGACAACCTTGCCATCGACTGTCTGGCCAGGCGGGAGTGGCACCGCACGCACCCCATACAATGTGGGATCAACCGATCCGAAGTAGGCGAGGTGCAGAGTTTCGCCCGGATGCTGCTGTTCATAGTTGCGCAGTGCCAGCAGGCCTTGTCCCCAATCAAGATTGCTGTCGGTGAGCAGCCGCCAGCTGTTCTCCGGCTTCACAAATACGTTGAAGTAAGCCAGGTAGTCCGGCGCATAGCGCAACGCGTCAGCGGCATTCAAACAAAGCGCCAGTATCACCACCGCCATGCCGAGGCGATGTTTGCGAGCGTGCTCCCAGATGCCACCCGCTATCAACAGTGCGAAGGGATACAGCGGCAGGATGTGGCGCTCGCCGATGGCAAATCGTGACTGCAAGACAAATGCGAGAAACACCAGTCCGAACAAACAGGTAATCAACAGATCGCCCGGAGCACGACATGTCTTACGGACCCCGAGTAGCAGGCTGGCAAAGAAGAGGGCCAGCAAAATCGCCGGCCACTTCAGCGCGATGGCGACCGGATAGTAAGCCTTGATGCCGCCCTTGGGATAAATTTTCCCTAGAAACCACGCCGCGCGTCCGCGCCGGTTGCTGAGCGCGACTTCGCGGAATCCCTCGATGTATTCGCCCCCAGGCAACAGCAGGTTTAGCTGCGCTTTCGACTTCGTCGCCCACGTCTTGGTCGCGCGGTTGGGAAACGTCGCGACAACCTGCCCATCGCCGACCTTCAGATGTGAAACGTGAAACAGATATCCTGCCCACCACGTCAGCAGTGCGATGCCCAGCGCGGCCAGAGCCGGTTTCCAGTGGACCCCGGACCGTGCCGATTTTGCACGGGGCGGGGCGGAGTTCCAGTCGCGCAGCTTGGCTAAGCTCAAGCTGCCGTCGCGTCGCAGCACCAGCATCAGGATCAACGCCAGCAGCATCTCGGGCGGCGTGTAGAGCTTTGCCAGCAGCAATCCGCCCAACACCAGCCCCATCAGCACAGTCTGTCCACGACTTGGATTTCTCCGCCACAACACCACTTGGCAAGCAGTAAGAAAAACAAATAGCGCGCCGATGCCGTCAGTGGTCGTCACCGAAAAGTGTGCGATCAGCGACGGCGTGAAGGCGAACAGCGCGAGCGCGACATTAGCTGCGCCTTCGGAGAACAAGCGGCGGCTCGCGAACCACAACGTGATTCCGAGGGCGATGCCCAGCAAAGTATTCATGGGACGCGTGTGCCACGCCAGCCACTCCGGCCCCGGCTGCATGGCGCTCACGTGATAGCCGCGCGCCAGCGGTTCCGACGTAATCGCAACCTTAGCGCGTGCTATCGGTAGCATCAGCCAGAAGCGGCCCAGCGGCGGATGGTCGGTCCACATCTCGAACCGGCCTTGCTGCCAGGCCTGCAGGCCGGCGATGATGTGTCCCGGCTCATCGTAAGTAAGCGACTGCGTTTGAATGAACCACAACGATTGCAGCGCAAACAGCGTCAGCAGGAGGGCAGGAATCCACCACTTCGGCCGCGCGCTTCGGCCGGCCAAATCGTTTATGCGGTTCGACGGGATCGCAGTGGTTGCATTCACGCTGGCTTCTTACTGTACATCGATCGCCGCGGGATCTTGTACCATGCGATCAATCGCCATGGCCAATCCAAAATAGAAGAACAAAATCATCGCCACCGATTCTATTCCCAGGTCATAGTGCACCAGGGCCGTGGTTTGGAAGGCGACGAAGCTGGCCAGCACGCCGGCGACCACACCGGTGGCGAAGCGGCTGCGCTGGCGAGTCTTGCGAATCAGTCGCAAGAGAAAAATCAAATAGGCAATCACGAACCACAGCCATGCAGCCAGCGCCGGCAAGCCGCGCTCCACCGCGATCTGCATCATGTCGGAGTGGAAATGGCTCTCGTCATGGAAAAACGTGTAGGCCCGGATATTCCACTCCGTCCAGTGATTGCGAATGGTCTCCATGCCCACGCCAAACCACGGGTGCTGCCCAATCAGGCGAAGCCCGTCTTCCCACATCATGGTACGAAATTGGGTTCCCGGATCGCGAGCACTCAGCCCCAGTGGCCCGCGCGTGTGATGGATCCAGGCGGTCGCGGCGATCACCAGTACCAGCAGGACGACGCAGGCCCAGATCCGCAACCGCTTTCCGGTAAGAATCACCACGGCGACAAAGCAGCCGATCGCCAGCCCGGCAAGCGCCGCGCGAGTTTCTGTCAGAAACAGCGCCGCCGTCAAGGCCAGGAAGGTCCCAGCAAACAGCAGTTGCCATCCTTTCTTGCGCGGAGACGTACTCAACAGCATCGCCCAAGTCATGCAGCCGATCTGCATCAGCATCTCGGCGAAAACTACGTAATGGCCCAACGTGCCCTGCGCTTTGAATGGCCTGCCGCGGGCGAACTGTAGCGATTGCGTGCCGAAACCGCTCCCCATGATCTGCTCGCGCGTCACCAACGTTTCCTTTTTGTGGAACGGATAGCCGCGAACATAGTTAATGCGAAGCCACTTGCCCGGCGGACTCTCAGTGACAATTCGGTTCAGTTCCGCCGGAGTATGCACCGCGTGGCCGTTGATGCTCTGGATGATGTCATCGTGAAAAATATGCGCCTGGTACAGTGGCCCGACCGGCAAAATGTAAGCAACTCGCACTCCTATCCCGTAGGTGTATTGCCAGGCGGTAAAGCCGGCGGCCGCTAGGCCGGACAGGATAAGCAGGAACAGCAACGTGCGCACCTGCTTCAGTCGCCGCAGGTTTTGCGCGAACACGATGCCCACCAGCACCAGGCACACAATCTTCATGCGGTCCCAGCTCAGGTTCGGGTCCGGGCTCAACGCGGTGGAAATACCGCTCAGCGTGACGTAGGCCAGCAGTGGTGCCGACAGCGGTTGCGGGTATGGGCGCCGCCGTCCCATCGCCAGCTTCACCAGCCAAAGCACCAAAGCAATTTGCCACGCGTGCTGCGCTCCTTTGATGGAGTGCGGCAACAAGATAACGAACCCGGCGAAGCAGAGGAAAATCGCGCCGTCGAGAAAATGTCCGACCCGTGTCGGCTGCGGTCCACTCCCGCCGGGTACAGCGACTGGAAATGTAGCAGTCGAGGTGGTTGGTCGATCAGAGTTCATTAATGGCAGTATGGCTTTGGACAGCAAACGTTCTATGCGTGGAGCGCCGCTGCAGCGGTACCAATCTAGCCTACACTACTGGCATTACGGCGAGAATCCCTGCTACAGTTACTGTAGAAGAGCGCATTCCGACGCTAGGGCCGTCTCCGTTCCTGCGCCTTTCTTCGCCGACGTCCACAGCTGGCGAAACCGCTGGATTGGATTGTTCATTGCATCCAACGGTAGAGAACAACAGTTATTGTGTTCGATCGACGTTCCAAGCTACTTAGTACGATTACGCTGCTGCACGACCTGGGGGTGACCTGCGTCGCCTTCGTCGTTGCCTATCTACTGCGCAGCCAGTTGGTCCGGTTCGAGTTCTTCAGCGCTCATCTGCCGGGAATTTATCCTTTCGGTCACTATCTCCCGCTGCTGCTCGCGTTTCTGGTGGTGTGGGCGGCGGTGGGATATTTTTCCACTTTCTATCGCGACATCGAGCTCAGCAATCCCATTCAGCTCATCCTGAACATTGTCAGCCAGCTTGCCATGGTGCTGGTTGTGATCTATGCCGGCTTGTATCTTTTCCGCCGCGTGGATGTAAGCCGGACCTATGTCTTGCTGATCGGCGTGTCGGATTTTGTGCTGCTTCTGCTGGGGCGCGCCGCTTCCTACTCCGGCGTCTCCTGGATGCGCGAGCGCCTGGGCCGCTATCACTACCTGCTGATCATCGGTTGCGGGCCGCGCGCGCGAGAGATGGCGACTCTCATCGAAGAAAGCCGCGGCATGGGACTTCGGCTAGTCGGCTTCGTCGATCCCGACTCCGGCGATTCGCCTACTCCCAATCTTGGCGGGTATGAAGTCTTCCCCCTCAGTTCCGTAGGCAGCATTCTGCAGAACCATGTGGTGGACGAGATTGTCTTTGCCGTGGACCTGCAGGAGTTGGCCCGCTTGGAGCCGGTGATGCAACACTGCGCCGACCTCGGAATCCGCACCCGAGTGCAGTTGGAGTTTCTGCCCGCCGCCTATTCGCGGGTTTATTTGGAAAATTTCCGCGAGGTCCAGCTGCTCAGCCTGTCGAGCGCACCCGACAGCGAGTTGCGCCTCTTCTTCAAGCGAATCTTCGACGTGGCGCTTTCGGTTGTCTCGCTGGCCGTGCTTTCGCCCTTGTTGCTGTGCATCGCAGCCATGATTCGCGTTGCCTCGCCTGGGCCGGTGCTCTTTCGTCAGACACGCTGTGGTCTGGGCGGCCGGCGCTTCATGCTCTTCAAGTTTCGCTCCATGATTAACAACGCCGAGCAGATGCGCGCCGAACTTCATCAGCTCAACGAGCTAGATGGCCCGGTATTCAAGATCAGCGACGACCCACGGATCACAACCGTCGGACGCTGGCTGCGCCGCTTCAGCCTCGACGAACTGCCGCAGCTCTGGAACGTCTTCTGCGGAGAAATGTCGTTCGTCGGTCCGCGCCCCGCAGTTCCCGAGGAAGTGGAGCAATACGAAGACTGGCAGCGGCGGCGGCTGCGTATGCGCCCCGGGCTCACCTGCACCTGGGTATTAGAAGGCCGCAACCACGTGGACTTCAACCGCTGGATGCAGCTCGACCTCAAGTACATCGACAACTGGTCGCTATGGCTCGACACCAAGATTTTCCTGCGCACGATACCCATCGTTCTCTCCGGCAGGGGAGCGTACTAAACCGGCAGTGAAAGTTACGACACGGCTTGTTTACGCCAGCTAACCCGATTTGTCGTTCAGGACGTACACTTGTGGCTACTGAGAAGGACCTTGAGGATTAAGCAATGGCCCTGCTTGGCGTTTCGCAAAGCAGCACGTTCAAAATTACGGTCTCTTGGATAGCGATCTCTGGGGGAATCCTGCTCGGCGCAGCCTACCTGCTTCTCGTTGCACCCGTGATGTTGTTTACCCTTGGAAAGAACGACAGTTGGCCAGAAATCGTAAGCGCAACCGCACTTCTACTCTCGGTGCTACCCGCTTCCATCGCCGCAATCTACAACCGACTCTGGGCTGGCGTGTGGCTCACTGTCGTCGGCGTATATTTCGCCGTCGCGGCCGCATGGAACGCCTACTCTATTAACGTGGAACTTGGACTGCACCGAGGGTTCGTTGAGACCACCGGAAACGGCTTTCTGGGTTGGGTTGCTATTGCGCTCGGCCTGTTTTTCGGGGTAACAGGTGCTTTCCGCTGGCCAAACCTCAAAGCGCGAGAAAAGCCGAGTTTGAGTGACTGTCGATAAATCGGCGTTTCATAACCTGCTCCCCTTTAAACGGGATTTTGGGCGGGTAGTGTTCTAGCCCAATGGTCTCCATCACCATCGTCACCTGGAATTCGGCGCAATACCTTGACGAATGTTTCGGTGCACTCGCGCTCCTCGACTATCCCGACCTCGAAGTGATCATCATCGACAACGCCTCTGAGGACGGCACGCGCGCGCGGCTGAAGCAGGTCGAAGCAAAATGGCGAGTCTTCTACAATGATTGCAATGTGGGATTCGCTGCCGGGCAGAACCAGGCGATCCGCGTTGCGCGCGGCGAATGGGTGCTGTGCCTGAATCCCGATGTCGTACTCAGTCCGAACTTCGTGACCCAGCTGGTGGCGGCCGGCGAAGCCCATCCCGATGCTGGCTCCCTGTGCGGCAAGCTGCTGCGCTGGGATCCTGCCCCTCACGGGGTAGAGCAACCCTTTAGGGTTGCGTCCAGCAGCAGCAAGAAAGCTGGTCGGGCTCTGAGGTCGAAGACCTCAGAGTCCGACCATAGTTCAGAGAGCTCGGAACGCGAGCCTGAAGGCTCGCTCTACCCGGGCCTTTACGGCACACCTGAAGGCCTACCCTTCCAAGAATACAGTCCTGATGGGGCATCTGGAATTGCTCCCGACCCGCGCAGGACGAACATCATCGACTCCACCGGCATCTACTTCACGCCGAACATGCGCCATCTCGATCGCGGCGCCGAAGAACTCGATCATGGCCGGTACGACCGCGTGCAGTACGTCTTCGGCGCCAGCGGCGCAGCGGCATTCTTCCGGCGTGACTTCATCGAGGCTGTCTCGGTCGAAGGCGAGTTCTTCGATGAGGACTTCTTCGCCTTCCGCGAAGACGGCGATCTGGCCTGGCGCGCGCAGGTGATGGGCTGGAAGTGCCTGTACACGCCGGCTGCCGTCGCATGGCATGTGCGGCGGGTGACGCCCGAGCGGCGCAAAGACCTGCCGCTGATCATCAACTGGCACTCGGCCAAGAACCGTTTCCTCATGCGCGGCAAGAACGCTTCTGGATGGCTGTGCCGGCGGCTGTTCTTTCCGGTGCTGTGGCGCGACATTATGACGTTTGGATATGCGGCGGTGCGCGATCGACGTCTGTGGTCGGCGGTGATTTACTGGTGGAAGGTGCGCGACAGCATTCGCCGCAAGCGGGCCATCATTCAGTCCCGTCGCCGCGTCTCCGACCGCGATTTGCTATGGTGGTTCAGCAATACTCCGAGAGCCGTCGATGCGGAAAAATAATTGCAGACATCGCTCGGGGTTGCTAATTGCTAGCTGCTAGTTGCTAGTTGCTAATTGCTGCTTCTCTCATGAAAATCACCATCGTCGGAACTCGCGGCATTCCCAATCGCTATGGCGGCTTCGAACGCTTTGCCGAGCAGATTGCCTCGCGCTTCGCCGATCACGGCCATCAGGTCACGGTCTATTGCCGCCGCGCCTTCACCCGTCCTGACGACGTTTACGACCGCCGCGTCCGCCGCATCATCGTTCCCAGCCTGCACGAGAAGCACCTTGACACCTGGGTCAGCACCTTCTTCGCCGCCGTGCATGTCGCCTTCAGCGACAACGATATCGTGCTGCTGTGCAACGTCGCCAACAGTCCGTTCGCCTACATTCCGCGCCTGTTCGGCAAGCCGGTGGTGCTCAACGTCGACGGCCTCGACCGCAAGCGCGAGAAGTGGGCCGGCCTGGGCGCGCAGGTGCTGCATCTCTGCGAATGGATGTCATCGTTCAGCTCCAACCAGCTGGTCACTGACGCGCGGGCGATTCACGACTATTACCTCGCCAAGTACGGCAGCGAGTCATTAGTGATCGGCTACGGCTCGGAGATGCCGGCGGGCGATTACAACCTGAACGGCCTCAATCTTGAGTCGGGCCGTTACGTGCTCTACGTCAGCCGCCTGGAGCCGGAGAACAATCCCGACCTGGTGCTGCGCAGTTGGCGCAAGGTACGCAGCGACTGGCCGCTGGTCATTGTCGGCGACAACCCCTACGATGCCGGCTACATCGAGCGGCTGAAATCGCTGGGCGACGAGCGCGTGCGCTTCACTGGCGCGATCTACGGTGACGGCTACTGGGCGCTGCAGAAGCACGCCGGCGTCTTCGTCTTCGCCTGCGAGATTGGCGGAGTGCATCCCGCACTCATCGAAGCCATGGCCGCCAGCAATCCGGTGCTCTATCTCGACACACCGGAAAACGCGGAGACCGCCGGCGATGCAGCGATTCGTTATGACAAATCCGAAGCCGATCTCGCCGCGAAGTTGCAATCGATGCTCGACGATCCCGCCGCTCGCGAACAGCTAGCCGCGAGCGCCAAGCAGCGCGCCGACGCGCTCTATCGCTGGGAAGCCATCGCGCAGAAGTACGAGAAAGTGTTTGCGGAACTGGTGAAGAAGTAGCCGCCAGCGAACTATACTCTTTCGATCTTCACCGAATTCAGCACCACATCCTTGTTGGGCTTGTCCTGGCGACTGCGCGGGAGAGTGGTCATCTTGTCGGCGATGTCCTGCCCTTCGACTACCTCTCCGAAAATGGTGTGATTGCCGGTCAGCCATGGTGTCGCCGCCACGGTGATGAAGAACTGCGAGCCGTTCGTTCCGGGACCGCTGTTGGCCATGGCCAGCTTGCCCGGCTTGTCGAACTTGTGCGGCGAGCCCTTGGTCTCGTCCTGGAATTGGTAGCCGGGGCCGCCCATGCCGGTGCCGGCCGGATCTCCGCCCTGGACCATGAAGTCGGGAATCACGCGGTGAAAGATGGTTCCGTCGTAGAGCGGAGTCTTACTCTTGCTGCGAGTCTGCGGGTGGGTCCACTCGCGCGAGCCCTCGGCAAGTTCGATGAAGTTCTTTACCGTGATGGGAGCTTCGTCTTCAAACAGACGGACGACGATGGTTCCTTCGCTGGTATCGAAGGTGGCATAAACGCCGGGTTGACGGGCCATGAAAATTCCTTTCGTGGAAAATGCAGGTTAGGGTGCCTGCCAAGAATTGGACTACATTTGCGCTTTGAAGAGGCGCAGCTTTAGCTACGCCGTGAGACTCATTTTTTCCTCTTGAGCCGGCTTCAGCCGGCGGCAGATTCCGTTGTTCTCATCCGCACTTGTCGCCCGCTGAAGTCGGCTGCTGAAAAAGCCCGAAAAGCAGGTCCCTCACCGGCTAAAGCTGGTTCGTGGTGACAAAAATAAGGGGGTTGTACGGCGCACCTGAAGGTGCGCCCCTTCAAATACTGAAGGCCCGATTTTTTCCGCAGCCTCTAAAGCTGCGCCCCTTCAAAGCACTATAAAAGTGATCTTTCCAGCAACTGTTTTAGCCCCGACTGACGCTCTGCGTTTTCGCCGCAAACTGACCTTGCGGCGCGGATTCGGCCATCCGATACCAGGCCACCGTCCGCTCCAAACCTTGCTTGAAGTCCACTAGCGGTCGATAGTTCAGCTTCTGCGCCGCTCGTGAGATGTCAGCCAGAGAATGTTTCACGTCGCCGGCACGCTCGGGAGCGTAATCAACATCGCCGGTGTAGCCGGTCATCGGTTTCAACAGCTGAAAAGTTTCATTCAGGCTGAAGCGATGTCCGGTGGCAATGTTGAACATCTCTCCGGCAACCTCGGCCTCAGGAGCGGTTGCCGCCAGCAGGTTGGCCGCCACGGCATTGTCGATGTAATTAAAATCGCGCGACTGCTCGCCATCGCCATAAATCGTAGGCCGCTCGCCGCGCAGCATCTGGGTAATGAACTTGGCCAGCACCGCTGAATATTGCGACGTCGGGTCCTGCCGCGGACCGAAGATGTTGAAGTAGCGCAGGCTGACGGTGGGCAGTCCGTACACGCGGTAAAACGACTTCATATACATTTCGCCCGCCAGCTTAGAAACCGCGTAGGGTGAAATGGGCGAGGCCATCATGTCTTCGCGCTTGGGCAACGTCGGAGTATCGCCATAGGCGGAAGACGAAGCCGCGTACACCACGCGCTTCACCTTGCCATCGCGGGCCGCGATGAGCAGGTTCACTGTGCCGTCAACGTTGACGCGATTGCTGCGCGCGGGATCGGCAACCGATTTCGGGACTGACGGGACCGCGGCCTGATGCAAAACATAGTCCACTCCCGTGCACGCCGACGTCACTGCATCAAGGTCCAGTAGGTCGGCCTCGCGAAAGTCGATTTGCGACAAAACGTCTCGCAGATTTTCCCGTCTACCGGTTTCGAAATTGTCGAAGCCGCGGACCCGTTCGCCGCGCTCCAGCAATGCACGTACCAGGGCCGAACCTACGAATCCCGCCGCGCCCGTGACCAGATATTGCGCCATCACTAAAGCTTAGCATGATGCGAGACCGTGGGTTCGCTTCTGGCCCGCGGCAGATTGAAGCGCTCGGCCATCATGTCAACAATCTCTTTGCCAATCTCCAGAGAAGCAGTTGCCGCCGGCGAGGGCACGTTGCACACGTGGATCATGTTGCGGCTGTGCACGAAGTGGAAGTCGTCCACCAGGTTTCCATTCCTATCGACTGCCTGGGCCCGCACCCCGGAGCCGCCCTGCGTCAGGTCTGCTTCCGTCAGCTCCGGCACCATCCTTTGCAGGGCCTTCACGAAGGCCGGCTTCACCCACGATCGATATTGCTCAGCCAGCCCCATCTGCCAGTGTTTGCCTGCCATCTTCCAGAAGCCGGGGAAGCGCAGCGTCTCCATCGCTTCGCCCAGATCGGGCGGCGTGCCGGTGTATCCCTCGCGCCGGAAAGCCAGCAGAGCATTCGGTCCGGCTTCGACGCTGCCATTTACGCGCCGCGTGAAATGCACTCCCAGAAACGGGAAGCGCGGATCAGGAACTGGGTAGATGAGTGCCTTCACCAAGCTGCGCCCCTCAGGTCGTACTTCGTAGTACTCGCCGCGGAAGGGAATAATCTGCAAATCGGTTTGCACGCCGGTCATGCGCGTGATCGCGTCGCTGTACAGACCAGCGCAGTTGATGACGTAGCGCGCCCGGAAGGTCCCGGCCCGAGTCTCAACGACATTGGTAGCGCCATCCTCGCTCAGTCCCACGACCTTAGCGTTGAATACGATCTCCCCGCCCGCGCGACCGATCAACTCGGCATATTCTTGCGCGACCACGGTGTAGTCAACAATTCCGGTGCTGGGGACGTGCAGGGCGGCAAGCCCTTCGCAGTGGGGCTCGATTTCGCGCAACTGCTCGCGTTGCAGCATTCGCAAACCGGGAACAGTGTTGGCGATTCCACGCTGCTGCAGTTGCTCCAACCGCGGAAGTTCCTCGCGGGTGGTCGCCACCACTACCTTCCCGCACTCTTCGTAAGGGATGCTCTGCTCCTGGCAGAAGCGCTTCATCGCAGCCGCGCCAGCCACGCAATTGCGCGCCTTCAGCGAGCCTGTCTTGTAGTACAGTCCGGAGTGAATGACGCCACTGTTGTGTCCGGTCTGGTGAGCGGCTACGTGGTTCTCTTTCTCGACCACGACCATGTGCAGCGTGGGCAAGCGCCGCGTGACTTCCAGCGCGGTTGCCAGGCCCACAATTCCAGCGCCAATGATAAGCAAGTCCGCTTCGCGGTGGGCCATAGATCAGTACCAACAAAACCGGCGATTATACGGCTTGGCGGTTGCGCCTGCCGTGACCTGGATCACGGCGTTTGCGCTCCTGCCTGCGGCACAGTAATCTAAAGGTATTCCGGAGAAACGCTATTGAAGATCCTCATTACCGGGGGGGCCGGTTTCATCGGCTCTCACCTTGCCGAACGGCACCTCGATCTGGGCGACGAGGTATATATAATCGACGATCTCTCGACCGGTTCCATCGCCAATATTCAGCATCTCAAGATCCACCCTCAGTTCACCTACCACATCGATAGCGTCACCAACACTCATCTGATGGCGGAACTGGTGGATCTTTGCGACGTCATCTACCATCTGGCGGCGGCCGTGGGCGTGCGCCTGATCATGGATAGTCCGGTGCGCACTATCGAGACCAACATTCGCTGTACCGAGATCGTGCTGGAACTAGCCGAGACCAAGCGCAAGCGCGTGCTCATCACTTCAACTTCCGAGGTGTACGGCAAGCGGGAGCAAGTCCCTTTTCGTGAAGATGATGACATGGTGTGGGGACCGACCAACAAAAGCCGTTGGAGTTATGCCTGTTCCAAGGCCATCGACGAGTTTCTGGCCATCGCCTACTGGAAAGAACGAAAGGTCCCTACCGTCATTGCCCGGCTGTTCAATACCGTAGGGCCGCGACAGATTGGCCAGTATGGCATGGTCATCCCCAATTTCGTTACCCAGGCGCTGACCGGGGCCGACATCACGGTGTTCGGCGACGGTAGCCAGAGCCGCTGCTTTACCCACGTGAACGACGCGGTCAACGCCTTGGTCGGTATCGCGGCCCATCCCGAGGCGAACGGCGAAGTGTACAACGTGGGCGGCACGCACGAGGTCACCATCCTGGAGTTGGCCGAACGGATCAAGCAAATGACCGGGTCGCACTCGCCCATCGTTTTCATTCCGTACAGCACGGCCTACGAGGCAGGTTTCGAAGATATGGTGCGGCGCGTTCCCGACATCACCAAGGTCAATAAGCTCATCGGCTACGAGCCGACGGTGTCCCTGCAGGCCGGGCTGGAAAGCATCATCGAAGATCAGCGGGCACGTTTGCGCAAGCGCGGTGTTTTGGTCCGGGTGTGAAAAGCTGGGACCGCTGGCGCCTGGCGTGACTCGGCTTTCTGAAAGAATCTCTAACTATGCGTGTATTGGTGACAGGTGGTGCGGGCTTTGTCGGTTCCCATCTGTGCGATGCTTTGCTGGCACAGGGCGATTCGGTGGTCTGCGCCGATAATCTGCTGACTGGCCGGATGGCCAACATCAACCATCTCCGCAATGATCCGCGCTTCGAGTTTCGCGAGCAGGACGTATCCCGGCCTTTCGACTTCGGCAAAGTGGATTACGTCTTCCATCTGGCCTCGCCCGCCAGCCCCGTCGACTATATCGAACACGCGATTGAGACCCTCCGAGTCGGCTCCGTGGGTACGATGAACTGCCTGGAATTGGCGAAAGAATACCAGGCGAAGTTCCTGCTGGCCTCGACCTCCGAGTGTTATGGCGATCCGCTGGAGCATCCCCAAAAGGAAACCTACTGGGGACACGTGAATCCCGTCGGCCCGCGCTCGGTCTACGACGAGGCCAAGCGCTTCGCCGAGGCGGCCACCATGGCTTATCATCGCCACCGCACGGTCGATACCCGCATCGTCCGCATCTTCAACACCTATGGCCCGCGGCTGCAGATCAACGATGGCCGCGTGATTTCTAACTTCATGAAGCAGGCGTTGCGCGGCGAGGACCTCACGGTTTACGGCGATGGTTCGCAGACCCGCAGCTTCTGTTACGTTAGCGACGAGGTAAGGGGCATTCTGGCGCTGGCAAAATCAGACGAGCATGGACCTACCAACATTGGCAATCCCGGCGAATTCACCATCCTGGAATGTGCGAAGGTCGTGCTCGATATCACCGCTTCCAGCAGCAACATTCGCTTCGAGCCTTTGCCGCAAGACGATCCCCGGCAGCGCCGTCCCGACATCAGCAAAGCAAAACGCCTGCTCGACTGGGAGCCGAAGATCGATCTGCAGACTGGCCTGCGAATGTCGCTGGACTATTTCCGTTCGGCGGTGCAGGCGAGCGGGTAGGTCAGTCTCCGCCGAAGCCAATCCTGAGCTTCCAGTTTTGAAGGAGCGCAACTTTGCGGGCTGCGGAAAGAGTCGGGTTCGACATGTTTTTGAAGGGGCGTTGCTTTAGCTATGCCGGTCGGAAGCTCTTATTTTGTCATCCTGAACCGGCGTCAGCCGGTGAGGGGTCCGCGTGTCGGAGTTTTTCAGCCGCCGCTTCAGCCCACGAAGAATCCGCCGTCTTGATGGTCGCTGAATCGCTGTGATAATCAGCCGCCACCCATCCGCATCCCGTAAACTATCCTTGTACCGGATGGGACGAGGTCCTCCGCATGGACGCTCAGTTCGAGTTCGACGTACTGCGGCGCGAACGCTCCGCGTGGTGGCACATTGCGCGACGCAAGCTGCTGCGCGAAGCGGTGGTGCAAGCCCTGCACGACAACCGTAAGGCCCGTGTCCTCGACTTCGGCTGCAGTGCCCAATTAGACGCTTGCGACTCGCCCGGGATCCACGCCGTCAATGCGCACTACTCGCTTGCGGCTCTGGCCTTTCAGCAAATTGAAGGTGGCCGCAATCTCATTTGTAGCAGCCCGGAAGAACTAGGTTTCACTTCCAACTCGTTTGCCGCCGTCGTCGCCGGCGACATTCTGCAGACTGTTCCCGATGACCGCGCCACCTTGCGCGAATGGCGTCGCGTACTCACCGACGGTGGCTTGCTGTGCCTGACCGTTCCCGCATACCCATCGCTTTGGGGAGAGAAGGACGAAGCCCGCGGCCATCAGCGGCGCTACACCGCAAGCGAGCTGCGCCGCAAGCTCAACAACTCAGGCTTCGAAGTTTCGCGCGTGTCCTACCTGGTGGCGTCAGGATTTTTGCCCGCCGTCATCGAGCGCATCGGAAGGAACATCTTCAGCCGGTCCATTGAGCGCTATCGGTATTCGGCCCGGCAGCTTAATTGGGCCAACTCGGCGATGGTGTTGCTTCTGGACTGCGAGCGGCACCTGATTCGCTACCTCAACCTGCCTTTCGGTACCCGCCTGGTTTGCTGGGCACGCAAACCTGCTGCCGTGGCCGAGCGGGTCACGGTGCCCGCCTGGGAGCGCCAATGGGCACGCCGCCCGCTGCCCCAGGGCATGAGCTGAGTACCTGTCGAGACCTTGTTCTTTGAAGGGGCGTAGCTTTAGCTACGCCGTAGCAAGTTCTTCATTTTGTCATCCCGAACCAACTTTAGTTGGTGAGGGATCTGCTTTTCCAATTTTTCAACGAGCTATTCAGCCCGCGAGGAATCTGTCGCACGACCCTCGCATGACGACCCCTGCGGAAATCCTGCGCTCCACGTTAGAATCAATCCGTGGCCCTGTTTCGCAGCATTGGCACCACCCTGGAGATGATCAAGTGGGAGCACTCCGTCCTCACGCTCCCCTTCGGCCTGACCGGGGCTGTGCTGGCCGCGCGTGGCATTCCTAATCTGCGAACGTCGTTGTGGATCGTTGTCGCCCTGGTGGCGGCGCGTTCGGCGGCCATGGCCTTCAACCGGCTGGCGGATGTGACCATCGACGCCGCCAATCCGCGTACTAATATCCGCGCGCTGCCGGCCGGCAAACTCAGCAAGTCATTCGTCACCTGGTTTGTCGTAGTCACGTCGGCGATTCTGATTCTGGCTGCTTACGAACTGAATCCGCTGGCGTTCTACTTGTCGCCGGTGGCGCTCGGCATCGTGTTCCTGTACTCCTTCACCAAGCGCTTTACCCGCTGGTCGCACGTCGTGCTGGGGCTGGCGATGGGCATCGCACCGGCGGCTGCCTGGGTCGCGGTGCGTGGCTCGCTCGATCCGCGAATCTTGATTCTGACTGCAGCGGTCATCTTTTGGGGCGCCGGTTTCGACATCCTCTATGCCTGCCAGGACTATGACTTCGATCGCGCCGCCTGCGTCTATTCCGTTCCCAAAGCGTTCGGCATTCGCAAAGCGCTGGGCATCGCCCGGGCCTTTCACGTGATGACAGTCGTGTTACTGACCTGGATGGTCGTGGCTTTTGGATTGGGAAAGATCGCCATCGTGGGCGTGGTTTTTGTGGCGCTGCTCCTGATCTACGAACACTCGCTGGTTAAGCACGACGACCTCAGCCGGGTGAATGCTGCCTTCTTCACCATGAACGGCCTGGTCTCGATGGCGTTCCTGTTCTTCATCGCGGGGGATTTGCTGCTGGGTCGATAGGCTTCGCGCGTGAAAACTTGGGTAGAGCAGGCCTTCAGGCCTGCGTCTGATGGTCAAGAAATGCTTCAGCTTCGAGTGTTGAGATCGAAACGATCTCAGCACTCGAAGCCATAAATTTAGTAGCGATGGAACGCGGGCCTGAAGGCCCGCTCTATCCGAGCTGTGATGATGCAGCTTACCTGGGTTACTATTAAGAAGATGTTCTGCCACTCGACGTCTTCCGCCAAGAAGCTGCACCCCTTTCAGACCGACGATCCTCGGCTGCGCCCGATCCACGACAAAGTCATGGCCCAGGAACGTCTCTCGTCTGACGATGCGCTGGCGCTCTATGGCTCGGGCGACATTCTGGCCGTCGGCTGGCTGGCCAATCACGTTCGCGAGCGGATGCACGGCGACCTCGCCTACTTCAACGTCAATCGCCACATCAATTACACCAACGTCTGCGTAGCAGCTTGCCGCTTGTGCGCCTTCGGCCGCAAGAAGGACGTTCCCGGCGCTTACACCATGGCGCTGGAAGAGGTCTGGAGCACGGCTGGCTCCGGCTACAGCGAAGCCATCACCGAGTTCCACATCGTAGGCGGCCTGCACCCCGACCTGCCGTTTCAGTACTACATCGATCTCATTGCGGGCTTGAAAGAGCGTTTTCCGCAGGTGCACCTCAAGGCGTTCACCATGGTGGAGATCGCCTTCTTCTCCAAGATCGGCAAGATGTCGCCGCGCGAGGTGCTGATCAAATTCAAGGAAGCGGGACTCGATTCCATGCCCGGCGGCGGCGCCGAGATTTTCTCCGATCGCATCCGGCACATCATTTGCGATCACAAGATTGACGGCGACGACTGGTTACAGATCGCGCGCACCGCGCATGAAGTTGGCCTGAAGTCGAATGCCACCATGCTTTACGGTCACGTCGAGAACGACGAAGACCGCGTCGATCATCTGCTCAAGCTGCGCGCGCTACAGGACGACACCCACGGCTTCCAGACGTTTATCCCACTGGCGTTCCATCCCGAGAACACGCCGCTGCAGCACCTGCCCAAGACCACCGGCATGCTCGATCTGAAACAGATTGCGGTGTCGCGGCTGGTGCTCGACAACTTCCCGCACATCAAGTCTTACTGGCAGATGGTGACGCCGAAGATGGCGCAGATCACACTGCGCTTCGGCGCCGACGACATCGACGGCACCGTGGTGGAAGAGAAGATTTATCACGACGCCGGGGCGACCACGCCGCAAGGCCTGCAGCGTCAGGACCTGATTCGCCTGATCACCGAAGCCGGCCGCATCCCCTTCGAGCGCGACACGCTTTACCGGCCCGTGACCCGGACCGAGACGACGGTTACAGTCACTGTGTAGGTCAGCTGTGCCGATGGGATTTCGTATGAAGCCTCAACCGGTTGCTCCGCTGCTCCTCACCTGGAAGCAAGAGCTGCGACAAGCGGCTTGATGGTGCGGCGTTTCTTCTGCGACCTGCGCCAGAGGTCGTACTGGAGCTGCGCCTTGGCGAAGAAATCCGGGGAGAGCGAGAGCGCCTCACCCAAGCGGATGCTGAGGTCCACGCTCACGGCATTTCTCCCGTTCAGAATGCGCGACAGCGTAGCCCGCGCCACGCCAATGTGCTTGGCCAACTCCGTTACGCTGCGGTCCCCCATGAACTCCCGGAGAAGTTCCCCCGGACTGGCTGGATTGTGCATCATCATGTTCGTTCCTAGTGGTAATCCCAGTAATCAACGAGAATCGCGTCCTCGCCGTCGAACGAGAACGTCAATCGCCAATTGCCGCTGACCGCGACGGCCCAGTGTCCCCTCAGATTGCCTTTCAGCGGATGCCATCCCCACCCGTCCCGGTTCATATCCAGCGGCGTAGATGCCAAATTCAGGGTGGTTAGCAGAATACGGAGCCGGGGCGCGTGTTTTGCTTGTATGCCCGCTTTTGAGCCAGTGAGAAAGAACCTCTCAACGCCTTTGTGCCTGAAGGACTTAACCACCGAGATAGAGCGTAACATTCGATGTTACAGAGGTCAACGCTTCTGCTCCGGCGCCAGATGTTTCCTCCCCGGCATTGGCGGCCAGCCCAGTGACGCTCCCTGATACAGCGCCACCGCCGTCTCATAGCGCTTGCCATCGCTGTCGTGTACGGCAAAGCGCCGCAGATGTTCCGGCGGACCGCTCCACAGGCACACTCCCGCGTACACGCCGTCCTTGCGCAGAATGTAATAGCTCATGTCGATATATTGCAGCTTCTCCGGATAGCCTTCGTAGTTGCGCACGATACGCTTCAAAGCATCCATGCCGGCTTCCTGAGGTGACATACCGCGCCGCATGTTCTCCACGATGGTGTGCGCACCCACGACTTTGATGTTCTCCTCGCCGTTACCTGTCGCTCCTGCCGAACCGACATCCTGATCGGTATAACTTCCGGCGCCGATGATCGGGGAGTCGCCCGCGCGTCCAGCAATCTTCCACGCCAGCCCGCTGGTGGTGGTTGCGCCCGACATCTCGCCCTTCTCGTTCACTGACGAGCAGTGAATCGTGCCAGTCGGCGGATGCAGAACGCGTTCGATGGCAGCCATGCGGAACTCCGGCTCAATGCCGATCCTAGCCGCCAGCTTCTCCATCCGCTCGATGCGTTCGTCGTAATACTCAGAGACGTTTCCGGCAGTATCGGGAAACTTGAATTTAGGAGACGCCAGCCCCGGTCCCCACCAATCGTCGCTGGACATGGTCTCGCGCCACAGTTGCCAGGTCTTACGCGAGCGCTCGGTCAAGAGGTTTTCCTTGGGAAAGCCCATCTTGAATCCAAACTGCTGTGCGCCCTCGCCCACCAGCATCACGTGTCCGGTATGCTCCATCACCGTCTTCGCCAAGAGCGAAACATTCTTGATGTCGCGTACGCCGGCCACGGACCCTGCCATGCGCGTCGGCCCGTGCATGCAGCAGGCATCCAGTTCGACCACGCAATCCTCGTTCGGCAGGCCGCCCAGTCCCACGCTGTCGTCATTGGGATCGTCTTCCGGTCCGGTGATCACCTGCATTACCGCGTCCAGAGTGTCGCCGCCACCGGTCAGCACGGCGTAACCGCGATCGAGATAGTTGTAGCCATTGGCGGCGCAGATGATGACTGGCTTCTTGGGCAAGGAACCGGACGCGGGAGCGGGCTGGTTCTGTCCTTGCAGATCGAGCGCGAGCGACGCGGAACCGAGAGCGGCTGTAGCAATAAAATTGCGGCGAGTAAACTTCATGCCAATCTCCTACTCAGCAACGAACGGCCAGAGGATAGCACGAACGGCGGCAGGAGGCGTCGCGGGGAAATCTGGGTAGTGATCTGACGGAAAATTAAGTCAGTGCCGAAATCTACGGGCTTGCTAAGCCAGCGTCACACCGTTCATTGCGGAAGATCAAATGCAATATAGCCGAGAGCGATCCTGAACCTGCGATGCGGGCCGGGACTGTGAATGATCTCCAAAAAAAGGAGGGCAGCAATTTCCTGCCCTCCTTAAGTGTGCGTGCTAAACGTTACATCTACGGCTCGGGGACTGCGTCAAACTCCTCGTTCTGCACCTGAACGCCTCCCACTGCGACGCGTCCGTCGGTCCAGGTTACGTAGGCAGTGTTGCCCAACGCGGTGCTGTAGTCGTAGTCGCCCGCATAGCAGGGCTGAATTTCCGGGTCGTCCTGGGCCGGCTGCGGGATAAGCTGGTCACTGATCTGAACATTCGGTCCCCAGGTGACGCCGTTGTCGGCCGATTGAATGCCATAGCGATAGTAGCTGCATCCCGGATCGGTCACCTCGTTGCAGGCGGTGGTAGCTTCGCGGCGGTCATACCACGAGACCGTTACGTTGCCGGGCTGGGTAAATCCAGTCGGGTTGTAGTTCACCGAGAGCGACGGCATCCAGTGGCTTTGATACTGATTTGTTTCCGGAGTATTGAGGAGGATCGGTGACGACCAGGTTTGGCCGTTATCCGCGGAACGTACGTAGAAAATGTCGCCTGTCGAAAGCGACCCTTGGCCGGCGTAAACGTAGTGGACTACGCCACCCGGGCCAACTCCGGGCTCGCCCCATCCCATGTGCCGCCAGATGGGATGCATGTAAGCGAAGTAGCTGTTGGACGGGCAGGTGCCGTCACCGGCCGCGTTGAAGCGCGGACCCGTAACGGTGTTGGTCCAGGTGACGCCGCCATCGAGCGAGCGGTAGAAGACGTTCTGGCGGGTGCTGAGACCGCCTCCGCCTTCATCCATGGCGGCGGAAAATACCGTGCTGAAATATCTGGCGTTCGGCGGCGGCGGGCCAGGTATTGCGCCTGTCAGCTGCACGTCGCGGATGAAGCTGGTCGAGAGTTGGACCGCAGTGCTCCAGGTGACGCCGTCGTCAGAGTGGGTAACGAAAAGTGCCCCACCGTCAATGTTAAAGTTGTTAAGAGAAACGTACATGCGGCCGTAAACCGCGCTGTAGGGATTGTTGTCCACCCACATCGAGGGGCGGTCATCGTTGTCGCCGTTATGGGCGCAGGATGCCGCAGTCCAGTTCTGACCGTCGGGAGAGCTCCACAGGCCGACGCCGAAGCCGCCGCAGGCGGTCGCCAGGTCGCCCCCAAACCACAGGCCCAACTTCGAGTTGTAAACCATCAGCGGATCGCCATAGTTGGTGCCATGGCCGGTGGCAAAGGGTGGTGGCAGCATCTGGGTGAAGGTTGCGCCGTTATCGGTAGAGTAGGACGTACCGGAATAGTTCGAACCGTTACCTGGGTAGTCGTCGTTATAGTTGACCACAACGGTGTTGTTATTGGGCACGGTGCTGTGCCACACCATGCTTTCGCTATGGGTGCAGCTGCTGCCCGAGGAGCAGGAACGGTTGCTAACCAAGACGTTGGGAGGTAACTGAGGCGCGTCTTCTTCAGCTCCCGCGCCGGCCCCTTTGGCCCGGGGGATTACGCCGCATTCCATCAAGGTCAAGCCGGCGCGCTGGTTGTCCTGCTGCAGTAAGTGCTTCGCCGCAATCTGCGAGCAGTCGATACCGGTGGTGGTCTTCTGGGCCACGGCCGATGCTGGGTTAAGCACAAACGCAACCATCATCAGTATTGGCAGCGTAATGTAGCAGAGCGTTCTTGTTTTCATCTTTACCCTCTCTCCTTACTGCTTACTGCTTGTCTTGGGCCGCAGCTTGAGGCTGTTTACTGGCGGCGGATGTCTTCGCGTTAGCCGCGAAGTATTGCTCGTCCATCCAGATACCGCTTTTCTTTTTCAACCCATCCAACTCTTCTCGCAATTTCTCAGCTTGCAGCTTCTTTTCGATCTGGGGCGAGACTTCCTTCAGAGCGAGGCGGCTGCGCTTGACCAACTGAAGCAGAACCAGGGACTCGGGAGTGTCCTCAAACACCGTCCACTCGCCCTCCTTGGTGAGTGCGAAGGCTGCCTGGTCCATCTTTGCCGGCATCTCGCCTCGCTCAAAGGTGAGAGGAGCGTTGTCCAGCACGGCATTATCGGGATCGTGGATCAGCTTCTTGGGGTCCGTACCGGTGACAGAAGTCTGACGAACCGCGTCGGCCAGTGCCTGGGCGTCTTGCGCACTCATCCCCCGTCCATCCTTGGCGCTGGGGCTCTTCTTCCAGACGAACAGCCGGCGAAGTTGCAGCACATCGTAATCCGCCAAATGAGCCGAGTAATAGGCGCTGATTTCTTCGGGTGTGGGCTTGGCCTCACTCTTCAGCTTGGCGAATTCAGCGTTGGACAGGATCTGGGTGCGATCAATGGCCAACTGGCGGAGGACCTCGGGCGAGCTGTCCAAGTGGTTGGCGACGGCCTGCTGAGAGAGCATGAGCAGCGACGCATAGTTGTCACCTATGGCTTTGCGGCTCAGATCGGCAGGCCCCTGCTGTGCCTCCAAGTCGCTCACCAGCGACTCGAACTGCGCCTGGGTCATCTGCACGTTCCCAACTTTGAGGACGACTCGCTCGCTCGCCGGGGTGCTGTTCACGGACGCAGGCGTCGGCGTGGTGGATGGGGTCGAAGAACCTGAGCTGGCAGCTGATTGCGCGTGTCCCGCGGCAACCAGAACACCTGCCAGCAAAAAATGAGAAACGACTCGAGTCTTAATTAGTTCGTTTACAGCTCTGAACAAAAGCGCCAGCCTTTCTCCCCGAGCTTCACCGTGGTACGTCAAAACACATCTTCCCGGCCAGCTAGGAAGAGCTACTTTGTCCGGGAGCATGTCTTAAATTCAATACAGATTACTGCAGCTACGGTTCCAAAGAGGAAACTCTGAGGCGCAAGTCTAACCGTTTGAAACTATAGGCGATAGTAGATACCACCAGACGACCTATGTCAAGAAATAAGAGAGCCAGTTGCAATAGATTGCACACCAAGCGGAGGTTCCGTACCGCCGGGGCGCAGTTAGCGCGGGGAAGGTGGTCCGTTGGAACCGCTCGAACGGCTGGCCATAATCTTCGGAGTTCTCAGCGCAGAGGCAAAAACTACCCCCGACTCGACTCTGCGGCGATCTTCGAAAGCCCAGGCACAGCAGCGGCTGTGCCTGAGCACAACCTTCCACATTCCGCCTGACGACGCTAGCTGGCGGCTTTCTCCGCCGTGTTCTGATCTGCGCGGAAGCGCAGCAGAGCGGCAATCCGTCCGATGCGATCGAACTCTTCGTCGTCGGGTACATAAACAAGTTCCACGCCGGTGCGGATCGCGTGTCCCACCATGGCGTCGCCGATGTCCTCCAATTCGGTGTTCTCTTTTCCGCAGACCGCGCACTCCGGGGCCGCATGCAGGTCCATATGACCGCAGTGATAGCACTTCACTCCGGGGGCCTGGAAATTCGAGCCCAGCAATAGAGTCAAGACCTCGCCGGTCTCCAGCGAGCGCAGGACGCGACGCAATCCAATGGCGCCGCGTCCGTTGCGATGCGCCTCGCCGATCACTTCGCGGATGAGGTCCTGCTTCACCCCGGTGTTGTACTCGGCGAGATGATCGCGCGCCATTTGCTTGACCTGTTCGGGAGTGGCGACTTTGGGATCGATGCGGAAGTGGCCGACTAAACGCTGCTTGGCCAGCGACTGCAGATGCGGCTCGATCTCGGACCACACGTCATCCCGGCAGCCGATCAGCAAGCGGTCGCGGCCGCCGCGCTCGAAGTATTGCTCGATGTGCTCGGCAACCAGTTTGAAGTGCTGCATGGCTTCGTTCATCTGCTTGCGCTCGGCATGGCCGGCGTCGTAGCCGGCGTAGCCGTCGCTCTTGCCCCGTCGCGTGAGTTCGTTGATGAAGTCTTCCTTCTCGGTGATGCTGTCATTCACCATCTCGAAGACCCGCGCCTTGGTGCGATCGGCCAGTAGAACCAGGGCGCGCTGCTCGCCGTCCAGCACCGCAGCCAGTGGCTTCAGATGAAAGCGCTGGCTAATCGCAACCTTCGGCTTCAACAGCTGGGCGGGAATGTCGAATTCACGCCAGAATCCCTGGGCGCCGCAGGCAAAAATGGCTTTCGCCTTGCCTCCATTGCCCCGGACCGGGTCAACCATTTGGTTGATACGCTCCAGGTCGGCGCGGGTGCGGCCGTTCTTGCCATGCTTTTCCACCTCCCGCAAAGCGTCGCGGATCAGGTCTTTCACCAGGATGGCTTCTTCGCGATGCGATTTGTTGAGGAGCGTCGAGGGTTGGTAGTAAAAGGTAATCGCGCAACCCTCCGGTGACTGGAAGTTAGCGAGTTCTCGGATGTCATCTCGTGTGATCATTCCGGTTTCTCCTGTTCAAGTTGTCTCGTCTTGCGATTGCATGAGGGGGACGCCCGGCAGCCCCCTGAATCAGGCGCTCTTGGAATACTCCACCAGCCTGTCTTTCAGAGGGTCTTTGATAGGCAAGGCGCGTTGCAGATGTTCGCGGGCCTTGCCAATGGCCGCGCGCACCTCCTCCACTGCATGGTTGGTGATATCGGCGATCTCTTCCAGGGTGAAACCTTCCACCGTGTACAGGATGAAAGCTTCCCGCTCGGTGCGCCCGGCCTCGCGCAAGGTCGTCTCTACCAGGTCGATGAGTTCGTGTCGTGCCGCCAATTCTTCGGGATTGTTGGCGGCGAGATCGGGAATCACGTTTTCCTCGAACAGCTTTTCGTCCGGCTGGTGGAATTGCAGCCGGGCTTCGTCGCTGGCCAGCACATTCTGCGTCCCGTGCGAACGCTCCAGCGGGACCTGATCGTCGCCGCCACCGTCGAAGGCCAGGCTGTCGATCGCCTGCATTGCCAGACGGTGGATCCAGGGCTCCAGCTTTATGCGCTCGGGTTTGCCGGGCGGCTCGCTGAGAGCGTTGGCGATGGCTTCGCTGACCACATCCTCCACTTCGACCTGGCCGAACTCAAGGATGCCCTCCTCTTCACGATGCGTCAGTTCGCGCTGGATAAAGCGCTTCAATCGCGGCAGATTGACGTTCACGTACTGGGAGATATCGCCGGAAGAAATTTGTTCCGGTTTAACCGCCGCCACGGTGTCTTCGAAGGGGACCGTGCCAACCACGCTTCCGCGACCGCGACGGCGTGGCCACTGGTGCTGCTTGCGCAACAACTCCTTGTGCTTGTTCAACTGCTCCTTCAGGTCCTCGAACCCAGCCTTGATGGCCGCGATGACCGTTGCACTGCTCTCCTGCGCCGCCATTTGTCCCGAGGCCAGCCGCAGATTCAGCGACACATCGAAACCGTGACGCGAGTTTTCCTCGACCGCGCCCTTCAGGTGCACCAAGTCAGGACGAAATACCTGGAGGTAGCGGCCCAGTTTTTCCACTTGTTGGTTGATGAGTTTTTCGAGGTCGGGTGTCTTGGAAATCTTGTAGCTGATCTGAACATTCATGCTAAGGCCTCTCCGGACGGAGCAATTTCGTCCGCAGCTACAGCCCTCTTCTAAACTGAATTTTACTCCTCCTAATACAGAAGCAAGCGGAAAATCACGAGTTGCATGGAAGCCGGTGGGCAGCAAAGAAACCGGCAAGTTTAACGGAAAACGGCCAAGTCTAAATGCCGGGCGGCTCAGCGGCCAGGCGCCCGGTTCGAGGCCCCGATCGCATCCTCCTGGCACTGATGGGCCGAGGTCAAGAGCTTATCGATGTCCGGATCGGCGCGCAGCTTGGCCAGCAGCGGGTCGGACAGCAGGTTAGAATAGGCGCAATAGTTGTTCTCGACCGCGCTTTGCAGCAGGTGCAGCGCCGCTTGCTTTTTTCCGCAGTAGGCAAAAAGCGATCCCTCGTAATACCAGGTCTCGGGATCGGGATCGGCGGGAAAACTGGTTTCCGCTTCACGTGCGATGCGGTCCAGGTCCGACGCGGGCCGCAGTTGCAAACAAGCTTCCAGCAAATCGCGGTGATAGCGCGGGGCCGTCGGCATCCGCTTCACGGCTTCTTTCGCTTCTGGAATCTTTCCTGCCCGCAAGAGAAGTGACGGCGTGATATAGGCGGCCCATTGCGAGCCGGCGTCCAGGCGGATGAAATCCGCAGCTCGATCGGTCTTGCCCAGCTCCATGAAGGCCCAGGCACAGGAGCGGAAGACGTAATTGCCGGGATCGAGGGCGAGCGCCGTATCGCATTCGCCGGCAGCTTGTTCCAGCATCCCCGCATAGCGATACACGTAGCTCATGACGAAGTGGGCCTGGGCGCTTTCCGGGCGGCGTTTGACCAGCGCCTGCGCGGCTTGATAGGCCTTGCCCAACTCGCCCCGCTCCACGCGGTTGGTGATCAACTGGCCAGCGGCGACGGTCAGATTCGGATCGAGCGCCAAAGCCCGCTCGCAAGCCTGGTTGGAGAGTTGATACATGGTTTCGCCACCGTTCGAATAGGTAGCGTCGTAGTAGGCCCGCAGACCCAGCTCCTCCCAGGCCGGCGCGTAGCGGGGATCCATCTGCACCACGTGCTGCAGCACCGCGATGGCATCCTTGTTCGGTCCCGGATCATGAGGCAGCGCCAGGCTATGCAGGTAGAGATCGTAAGCCTCGGGATTTTGGGGACGAGTTCCGGTAGCGACCAGTCCGCCCGCCACGCCCAGCGTCGGCAGCAATCCCTGGCGGAGTTGGGCCGCCATGTCGGACTGCAGAGCGATGAGATCCTGCGCGGGTGCGGTGAAGTTGGTCTGCCACAGCAAGCGGTCGTCGCGAACGTCGATCGCCTCCAGGGTGACCAGCAGGTTGTCGCCTTGCTTCAAGAAGTGTCCGGTCAGCACAGTTGCCACGTGCAACTCGCGGCCGACTTTTTGGGGATCGACATCGTTGCCTCCAAACTTTCGCGTGAGCGAAGAAGGACGAACGTCGAGGGTTCGGGTGTAAGTCAGAACGTTGGCGATTTCGTCGGCCAGCGCGAAGCGGAGGAAATCCACGCTGATATCGCCGTTTACGTTTTGCAACGGCAGCACCGCAATCGTGTTCTTCGCCGCGCTTGCACCCGCGCCCTGACGGTGCTTGAACCACCACAGTCCCGCCAGCGTCAGCACCATCACCAGCACCGCACTGACCGCCAGCAGCAGATAGGTCTGTAGCCTGCTGGAAGTTTGAAATGTGCTGGTCGCAATGCGATAAGGAAAAGGTGACCGCATCCGGCCACTAGTGGTTAAGCCGGGATCAGTTTCCTTCTTCAGCGCTTGCAGATCAGACTTCATTGCCAACGCATTGGGATAGCGATTGCCCCGGTCCTTTTCCATCGCCCGGCCCAGGATGCCTTCCAGATCGGGCGGAAGATTCGGATTGAGCTTAAGCGGAGGCGTCGGCTTCTTGTTGAGCACCGCCTCCAGCGTGGTGACGGCATTGTTTCCGGCAAAGGGCTTCTTGCCGGTCGCCATCTGGTAGATCACGACACCGAGGGAGAACAAGTCGGTGCGCGGATCGAGTTCTTCGCCGCGCGCCTGCTCCGGCGACATGTAGACTGCGGTGCCGAATATGTCTCCGGCCACCGACAGCGGGTCCTCCTGCGACATCGGATCGTTCCACTGGGTCCCTGACAACTTGACCAATCCAAAGTCGAGGATCTTGACCTGCCCGCTCTTGGTGAGAAAGATGTTGGCCGGCTTGATATCGCGATGGATGATTCCCTTGGCATGACAAGCGGCCAGCGCATCCGCCACCTGGATACCGATGTCGAGGATCTCCTCCACCTCCATCGGCTCGCCGCGCATGCGGTCCTTCAGGCTGACGCCCTCCAGCTTCTCCATGACGATGAAGGGCTGGCCGTCGACGTCTTCAATGTCGTAGATGGTGCAGATGCCGGGATGGTTTAACTGCGAGGCGGCGCGGGCTTCGCGCACAAAGCGGTCCAGGGCCTTGCGATCGTTGACTAGATTTTCTGGAATGAACTTCAGCGCAACGTGGCGGCCCAGACGGGTGTCTTCCGCCTCGTAGACCAACCCCATGCCACCACCACCGAGTTTCCCCACGATGTGATAGTGGGAGACTACCTGGCCAACCATGCCGAGGACCTCGGTCCCGCTGGCGGTAATGTTAGGCCGCGTGCGCAGCCCGGTCAACCCAAGGCAGTCGTCCTATCGCCGGTTGTCGGTCTGCGGCTCGGGATGGATCAACACCCGGAACAGCTCGGGAACTTCCTGCCGGCAGCGGCCTTCCACTGCGGTCTGGATGTCGTGTACGCGCGCCAGCGGCAGATCATCCTGCATGGTGATGTGCAGCGAGGCGTAGAGCCGTCCTCCCACTCGCTTGAACGTGAGGTCGTGCATGTCCACCACTTCGGGGAAGCTCGCCGCGACCGCCTGAAAGCGCTGCTCGAAACCGGGTGCGGGGAGGGGGCCATCGCTGGTTTCGATGGTTGCCGGTTCGCTCTCGATATGGGTCAGGATGCTGGAGATCTCACTCACCTCCTGCTTCATCTCGGCTTCCAGGCGAGTTACGCGATCATGGGCTTCCTTCAAGCTGAGCCGTTCATCCAGTTCAACGTGCTGTTCCACGTGAAGCTGTCCGCCCATGTCCTGCACGCTGATGTCATGTACGTTGAGATTGTTGCGGGTGGCGACGGCGCGGATGCGGTCGAACAAGCTCTCCTGGCGGCTGGCGCGGGCCAAAGCGTTGACCACGACATCGGCGTCGGGCAACAGCGCCCGGATACGCGAGGCCACTTCGTTGGACACCTGCTCCGACTTTTGGAAGGTCACGTTGCGCGACATCCCCACCGAGACGTCGGCAAAGTAGAGGCTGCCCGCGCGGCGAATGCGCACCCGGTCAACCTCCAGTACCCCCTTGACGCGATAGACCTCTTGAATGATGCGGCCGCGAATGCCGGCGGGCGCGGCGTCCAGTAACGTGTCGATGGTCTGCCGCGCCAGGCGCCAACTTACGTACACCACGATGCAAGCTACGACGAGCGCGGCGATGGGATCGGCTTTGGCCATCCAGGACAGGGAATAGTGTCGGCCAAGCAGCACCAGAGCGAGCCCTAAAATCACCACTCCGCTGGACCAGATATCAGTATTGAAGTGCAGGGCGTCGGCCTGCAGTGCCTGACTGTGGTACTTGTCGGCGATGCGCCGCAGCCGTCGCGAACGCCAGAAGTCCGCCACCATGGAGGTGCCCATGACCAGAAACGCCCAAACCGTGGGTTCGATTTCCACGGAATGAAAGAACAGCCGCTTGCCGGCTTCATAGACGATCCATACGCAGGTCAGCAGCAGCAGGCCAGTTTCCAAAAAGGCGGAGAAACTTTCGATCTTGCCGTGCCCGTACTGGTGCTCGGCATCGGCGGGTTTGTCGGAGACGCGTACCGAGAAGTAGGTGATGGCTGCCGCTACCAGGTCGAGTCCCGAGTGGGCGGCTTCGGAGAGAATGCCCAAACTGCCGGTCCCGATCCCAACCACAACCTTCATCAGAGTGATGGCGACGGCAGCAAAAATGGAGTTAAGGGCAACCGCCTTCTTCTCCCGCTGCATGCCGGCCGTGCTGGCGGCGTCCGTCATATCGTTCGATTATTCACGCTCTGCTGGAAATCCGCCAACCGAAAGCACCTCCGGACACGTTAACCGTCAGTTTTAGCGTTGCTGCAATTCAGGGATGCTCTGATTAAGTCTGCACGTTGAAGGGGACGGCCTTCAGGCGCTCCGTAAATATTTGATATGCAATAAGGGCTTTAGCCGCGAATCCCTTGCAATGGACTTGTTCAGATCGTCCTTAGCGTATTTTTCAATGATTGATCCACTATCCCCGCCCTATGATTTCCCGCATCCTTCGCTTGATGTGGTACGATTTTTTGCATCCATCTGCACCGCCTCGGGCGGCACTATTCCGGAGGATTACCACTTCATGCAACGTTCCACATTATTGGCGCTCGCGATGACGTGTGCCATCACCTGCACTGGCTACGGCCAGCAGCCGAGTTCACCACCACCACCGCCCGTGGCCGGGGCAAACGGGCAAAGCGCGAACGCGCCGGCCCCACCGGACGCCAGCAACGTGCCCATGAATGAGCCCGTCATCACGCTGAAAGGCGCCTGTGAGTCCAAGCCGCCGGCCGGTTGCGTTAGCAGTATGACTCGCGAGCAGTTTGAACAGCTGACCAACGCTCTTCAGCCCGCCGACAAAGGCCCCGTCCCGCCTGACGTGAAGCGGAAATTCGCCATCCAATATGCCAAGCTGCTGACCTTTGCCGACGTGGCGCGTCAGCTTGGTTTGGAGAACGATCCCAAAGTACAGCAGATCTTCACCTTCTACAAAAACAATGTCCTGGCCGAGTCGGTCAACCGGCATTACATGGAAGAGTACGCGCATCCCACGGACCAGCAGATCCAGGACTATTACGACCAGAACAGCAAGAAATACCTGGAAGCCACGTTGCTGCGCATCATCATCCCGCACGCCCAGCCTGGCGCTGACAAACCCAAGCCCAGCCCGGCTGACGAACAGGCTTACGCCGAGAAGATCAGGCAGCGTTGGATCGCCGGCGAAGATCCGGCCAAGCTGGAAAAAGAGGCCATGGAGCACTCCGGCATCAGCACCCCTGCTCCGGACGTGAATGTGGGCGCCCGCCGACCGGGTTCGCTGCCCGAGGCCCACGAGGCGGTCTTCAGTTTGAAAGCGGGCGAGGTTTCGCAGTTGTTCAGCGATCCCTCTGCTTTTTACTTCTACAAGGTGGTTTCGGTGCGTCAGATTCCGCTGAGCGATGTGAAGACCACCATCTCTACGACGCTGCAACGGCAGATGTACAACGACAAGATTCAGCAACTACAGACCGCAGTTACGCCGGTATTGAACGACGCCTACTTTGGACCGGAAGCGCCGCCGCCGGCGCCGGGCATCATCCGTCCCGGTGGCCCCGGTGGGCCGCCCATGAGGGGCAACGCTCCGCCTCCCAACCCTGGAGCTCCGCCGAAGTAGTCATGCCATCGGAACGGACGGTGCTGGTCACGGGAATATCGGGGAACCTGGGAACCAGACTGCTTCCGTTGCTGTCCGACTTTCGCGTGGTGGGCGTAGACCGGCGCCCACCCGAAAGTTCGGCGCTCTTCCGGTTTGAACAGATGGACCTGGGCCGTGAGGCTTGCTGCCGGCAACTGATCGATCTGTTGCGCCAGACCGGTGCGCAGTCCGTCGTCCACCTGGCTTTCGTCCTCGATCCCCAGCCCACCGGCGTTCTCGACGTAGAACACATGTGGCAGATCAACGTGGCCGGCACGGCGCGCTTGATGGAAGCGGTGAGCGTCGTCAATCGCACCGGCGGTGCCGTCAGGCAATTCATCTTTCCCAGTAGCGTTGCCGCCTACGGTCCGGAAACCGCGGGCCCGGTACGAGAAGACGCGCCGCTGCGCGCACACACTCTGCCGTACGCCATTCACAAGCGCGAGAGCGATGAGGTGGTGCGCTATCGCGCCGAAAGCCTCGGCGACTGCCGCATCTACCTCCTGCGACCGCATATCTTCACCGGCGCCGCCATGCAGAACTACATGGTAGGAGCTTTGCGCGGCACCCCGCTCGGTAAAAGCAAGCGCGCTGCCCGTATGCGCGCTGAAGGCAGGCGCCTTCCTCTGATGTTGCCCCGCGGCGAGAAATATCTGGAAAATCGCTTGCAGTTCCTGCACGTGGATGACATGGCGCGCCTGCTCGTCCTGCTGCTGAACCGGCCCAACACCGACCCGCCTATCACGATCATGAATGTTGCCGGCCGGGGCGAGTCGCTCACCATCCAGCAGTGCGCGGAGCTGGCCCAGGCCACCATCAAGCGTGTCCCTACGCGCGCCGCCTTTCGCGCCGTGCTGCGCTTCTTGTGGACGTTGGGCATCTCGTCGATCCCGCCCGAAGCCATGCCTTACATGCTCGGCTCCTACACCATGGATACCGGACGTCTACAGCAATTCCTCGGCGCCGACTATCCCCGCGTGATTCAGTACACGGTGGAGGATGCCTTGCGCGACAGCTTCAAGAATGGGGACTAGCTAGGAATTAATGGATAGCAGCTCGGGATCGCGTTCAAGGTGTACTGTAGACAGGCGGACTTAATACGGGTAGTGGTCCTCTCCTGCGTGCAAGGGCCATAATTTGACAACTTCGAAATTCTCTGCGAGTCATCCAGGAGCTGGGACATGATGTACGAGACAAAAGAATTGGTGAAGCAACTCGAACTATATGCTGACGCAATCACGGGATTTGCAACTGTTCAGTTAGTCGCATTTATTTTGCTTATGACTCACGGCGACTGTTTCACCCAGAATGTTCTGGACGGGCTCTGGTGGGCCGCAGGTATTGGTGGAATTGTGAATGCAATGTACTTCACGCTTATTTGGTTATGCCATCGAGGGGAAAACAAAACACTCGGCTACAAGGAAATCTTGACTGCTGATCCGATCATGCACATGGTAAGGGCTGCACGATATACCATCATTGGCGTTGATTGCGTCGTCACTATATTGTTGCCGTTTGCAATCGAGCACGGCGTTGCGCAGAAGCAATTCCATATTTACTGTAAGTGCTAAGTTACCTTTCAGGTCACTCAGGGTTACAACTAGTCGCTGCCTTCTTCCCCCGATACAGCCCCGCAATCCCAAACGTATATGGCGTCCACGAGACCTGGCGAAAGCCGGCGGCGCGCATGCGTTGTAGCATCTCGTCCGGGGAAGGGAAGCGTAGCACCGATGCCGGCAGATACGCATACGGCCCGCTCACTCCCGAGATCATCGTCCCGATAGCCGGCAGCACGCGACGGAAGTACACGCGATAGAGTTTGCCGATCAGCCCTTGGGGCTCGCCAAAGTCGAGGATGCCGACTTCGCCGTTGGGAGCGAGCACGCGATAGATCTCCGCCAGCCCGCGATCGTAGTTGGCCAGGTTGCGAAAGCCGAAGGCCGACGTGACCAACTGAAACTGGCCGGACGCGAAGGGCAGATTCAGCGCGTCCGCCTCGACCCAGCGAATGTCCCGATTGCCCGCCTTCCGCTCGGCGCGAACCAGCATGGCGTGCGAAAAGTCGGCGCCAATCAGTTTGGTGGGCGCGCCCTTCAGGCGACGATGCAAAGCAAAGGTCATGTCGCCGGTGCCGCAACACAGGTCGAGCGCCTGGGCATTGGGACGGCGCAAAACCTCGGAGAACAAGCGCGCCGTACGCTTCCACCACACCCGGTCGATGTTCATGGAGAGCACGTGGTTCAGCAAATCGTAGCGTGGCGCAATCGAGGTGAACATGTCGCGCACCGCGTCAGCGGCCGCTGCTTCATCGCGCGCGCCCGCCGGAGCAGCGCCCACAATGCGCTGGCTTGGCGCCGGTTTGTTCTGCTCAGGCATGGAAGCAAATCTCGTGTAGTCGATTTTGAAGGGGCACGGCTTCAGCCGCGCCGCAATGAATTGACTCAGGCCTGGGCTTTAGCCCCTGAGGTACTTTCATTTGACTGCTCGCGTACCTGTTAAATGACTTCATAACTGGGGACGACTGCGCGACCGTCACCACGAAACTTGCGCTACACTTTCGACAAATACTTGATCTCTTTGATCGCCTGGATGGCGGTGCGCGTGGGTACGTTGTTGACCACCTCGACCTTGCCGATGGCGGTGGGCAAAACAAAATGCGGGACGCCGCCGACCGTCTTCTTGTCGGAGAGCAGCCGCTTCATCACGCTCCGGCTGTCTACCGGCAGCTTCGGCAACGGCCCGTAGGCGAGGACCAGGGAAAGGATGCGCTGCGCCGTTCGCGTGTCGGTGATCTGCATGCTGGCGGCGATCATGGCGGCGGCGATCATGCCCCAGCCCACGGCTTCGCCGTGCAGCAGGCGCCGGTAGTTGGTCTCCGCCTCCAGCGCGTGGCCGATGGTGTGGCCAAAATTCAGGATGCGGCGTTCCCCGCTCTCCCGTTCGTCGGCGCTCACCACCTCGGCCTTCACCCGAATGCATTCCGTGATCAGTGTCTCCAGCGGCGCGCCGTCACGGCGCAGCAGAGCGTTGCTGTTTGACTCCATCATCTCGAAGATCGCAGGATTGCGAATCACGCCGTACTTCATCGCCTCAAATAGTCCCGAGCGATATTCGCGCTCGGGCAGAGTCTTCAGCACGTCAGGATCGGCCAGTACGGCCAGCGGTTGGTGAAACGTCCCCAGCAGGTTCTTGCCGGCTTTCAGATTGACGCCCGTCTTGCCGCCCACGGAGGAGTCGACTTGCGCCAGCAGCGTGGTCGGAATCTGCACCACGGGAATGCCGCGCATGAAGATGGAAGCCAGGAACGCGCCCACATCGCCCACCACGCCGCCTCCCAGAGCGAGCAGTACCGACTGCCGGTCGGCGCCGTGCCGCATCATTTTGGCCGCAAGTTTTTCCAACTGCGAGAGCGTCTTCCAGCGCTCGCCGTCGGGCATTACCAGTAGCTCGAATTTATGTCCCGACTTAGCAAAGCTCTTGCGCAGCAGGTTGCCATAGTGCTTGCGAACCGGCGGCGACGTCAGCGCGAAGACCCGCGCTCCCGGCGCAATCATGTCGCGCAGGGTCGCGGCGGTCGAGCCTAGCAAGCCGCGCTCAATCAGCACTTCGTAGGGACGGGACGGAGTTTGAACAGCGATGCGATTCAAACTGCTAGTGTAACGGAAGAGGGATGGCCGGGCACGTGACCAGACAGATGACACCACACTAGGGTGATATTTCTACGAGTTCGTCGCTCCTGTTTCAAGAATTGTCATTAAGAGCGCCTGCCTTTGGCGAGAGGAATCTGATTTCTGCAGGACCGTCTCGGTCCAGCCGCCGCCCGAGGGCGACAACTCGAACACGCCCGTGTCCATGGTGCCGCAAAGGTTCCCGGCGCGATCGAACGTCACTCCGCCCATGGGGGAAAATCCGTCCGCGCCTCCGGTGAAGGCGTACAGCGTAGTTTCCGTCCCGCTTCCTCCGGAGTTGGTCAGCTTGTACACCGAGCCGAAGTTAGAGCTGTTGCCGCTGGTGGTGCCGTAAATCGAGCCGGCGCTGTCGAAGATGAGGTCGCCATACTAAGGAATGGCTCCGTCCGCGACATCCCAGTCCGGCGAAGCAGGACGAAATAAGATAGCCCGCGCTTCAGCGCTGGGTAGGCGTCGAGAAGAACGCCGAGTCCCTCGGGGACGACACACCACCTTCACCGCCGAGTGTCCCACTCTGGGGTCGCCGGTGGTTTCCCGTGAAATAATGATTTTCCTGCATCTGCATTCGACCAACAGGAGAACCGTTCCTTGCATAAACCGCTACTCGTTTCCTTGCTCACCCTACTGCTTGCCGGCCGGCTGATTGGGCAGGCTGCTCGCCCCTCCGAACCCGCTGCCTCTGCCACGCCCGATGCAGCGGTCCCCCGTGTTGCGGCGCTGCCTCCTGCGGCGGAGCAGGCCATGGCTAACGTCGATGCGGAAAAGATTCGCGCTCAGGTGCGTTTTCTGGCCAACGATTTATTGGAAGGCCGCGGCACCGGCCAGCGCGGCGGCGACATTGCCGCGGCGTACATCGCGACCCAGTTTGCTCTGTATGGGCTGAAGCCTGCCGGGGAAAACGGAACTTACTTGCAGAGGGTTCCGATGGAAGGCATCGCTACTCAAGATGTTTCCACCCTCACCGTCGTTCCCAACAGCGGCGATCCGATTGACCTGATCTACCGCCGGGATTTTGTCGCCATGGATGAGACCGGCAAGACGCAGAATGACCTCGACGCCGGCATCGTGTGGATCGGCTACGGCATCGATGCTCCCGAGTTCAACTGGAACGACTACCAAGATGTGGACGTGAAGGGCAAGCTACTGCTCATGCTGGTCAATGAGCCGCCGTCGGACGATCCGAAATTTTTCGCCGGCAAGGCGCTGACCTACTACGGCCGCTGGACCTACAAATTCGAGCAGGCCGCGCGTAAGGGAGCAGCGGGCGTCATCCTGATCCACAAAACCGACATGGCCAGCTATCCCTGGAGCGTGGTTCGCAGCTCATGGTCAGGCGAGCGTGCCTACTTGCGCGACGATCCCGCCCCGAAGCTAAGCATCGCGTCGTGGATCCAGTTTGACGCGGCCCGCAAGCTGGCGCAGGCCTGTGGTATGGACCTTGACGAGATGATAGCCGCGGCGCAAAAGCCAGGCTTCAAAGCTGTCCCACTGCCGGCGAAACTGAAAGCGCACATGGTCAGCCAGGTTCGCCGCTTCGATTCCAACAACGTTGTCGCCAAGCTGCCCGGCTCCGGTCCCCAGCTGAAAGAACAGGGCGTAGTCTACACCGCGCATTATGACCACCTTGGAATTGTGCCGGGCACCTATCCCGACAACATTTATAACGGCGCGCAGGATAATGCCACCGGTTGCGGCATCCTGCTGGAGATTGCGCGAGCATTTGCCGCTGCCCGCCAGCAGCCGAAGCGCTCGATCTACTTCGCCGCCGTCACCGCGGAGGAACAAGGGCTGCGCGGCTCCGAATATCTGGGCAAACATCCGCCCGTGCCGGCGAATGAAATCGCGTTGGACCTGAACTATGACAATGTGCCGCCGCTGGGAGTTCCCGAGGAAGTGAACGTGGCGGGTGCCGAGCGGACAAATTTTTATCCTGTCGTCGAACGCACCGCCCAGGAATTCGGGCTGACCATCGTACCCGACTCACAGCCCGGCGCCGGCCACTACTATCGCTCTGACCATTTCAGCTTCGCCCGTGCCGGTGTGCCCGCGTTCTCCATCGATGAAGGCGATAAGTATCAGGGCCACGATCGCCAATGGGGCATGCAACAAGCGCAAGACTACGTGGCCAAGCATTACCATCAGCCCAGTGACAAGTACCATCCGGATATGGATTTCCGTGGCGATGCCGTGATGGCTCGCTTCGGAATCGCGCTGGGATGGCAAGCCGCCAATCAGCCGGCGCTAATTGGCTGGCAGCCGGGAGACGAATTCGCCAAAGCGCGGGCCGAGAGCGAGAAGGAGTAAGAGGCTTCAGCAGTCGGCAATCAGCAATCAGTTGTCAGTGGCCAGGGCTCGATCCTTCGCACTAGAACGATTTCAGAGTTGGCATAGACCGGGTAGAGCCAGCCTTTAGGCTGGCGCCCGGGATTGCGCCACACTACGAAGCTTGAGCCATGACGGTCATTTAAGTGACCGTCATGGCTCAAGCAATTTGTTCTTCCGCAGTGGACGCGGCGCTGAAGCGCCGCTCTACCCGGCTCGCGGGACCACGCCGACTCTGAAACCCGTCTAAATCGAAATTAACCGGCGAATTTCGAGTCGGATCCTCAAGAGCCTGGAATGCCCGATGGCTGAATGCTGACGGCTGAGAGCTGACGGCTGCCTTACTGCAGCCGCTTCATGCGGAAGGGAATCTGCACCACCGCTTCGACGGCGACCGGCTCGCCATTCTTGATGCCGGGGCGGAAGTGCCAGCGCGATAAGGCATGCACTGCGTTCTCGTCAAGGCGGGAATCCAGGCTGTCGAGGACCCGGATATCATCCACCGTGCCGTCAGTGCGAATGATGGCGTAGAGCGTCACCGTGCCTTCCACGTGATCGCGCAGCACGTCGGGCGGGTAGGCAGGATCAACCTTGGTGGTCACCACCGGCGCCGTCAGCGCGCTCTTGTCGTCACTCTGCTTCAACTCCGCAAATCGAATGATCCAGCTGCCCGTGGCGGAGGTAAGGTTGGGCATGTTCATGATCAGCGAGTAGGAGCGCCTGCTGCCGAAGATCCGCTGCTCGATGCTGCGATCAGGGTCCTCGGGCAAGGTTGCAGGTGGCGTTGCCGCTGGACGATCGTGCATGCTCGGCAACGACGGCTTCATGGCCGCGGCAATCATTCGCTTCCGCGCTTCTAAGTCCGGATTCGTAGAACTGGCCGAAGACGATTTCGCCAGAATTCCACCAGGCGCCGGAGTTCCCGCTACCGCTGAAGTGTTCGCTCCCGGTGGTGCTGCGCCAACCATGATGCCCGCCGGGCCGTTTCCCGCATGACCGCCTCCGCTGTCGGCATTGCCCATGGCCACCACGTTGGGCGTGCCCGGCGCGTCCGCTTTGCCGCCCGGCGAAGCGTGAAACTCTCCACTGCGATTTCCGTTGGGCATGGAGATTGGTCCGTGAACGTCAGATGGATTCAGCCCCAGCGCGATGAGCTGGCCCTGTCCCTGCGACGACGGCAGGTTCTGCACGTTGGGCGACGGCGGAACATTCTTGGCGCCGCTATCGCCGACCCCGCTGGCGCGCTGCACCGGCACCGCCAGTTTAGGCGCGGCCACCTGCGGCTCCATCTGCCCCATGTTGAGCTGGCCCGGCTGCAATTTCAATTGGTCGGCCGTCAGCGGAGGCTCAACCACCGACGGCTGTGGCAACGTGGGCAACTGCAGCTTCTCTTTGAGCTGCGAAACATCGGCTGCCGGCCCCACCACCTGCGGATCGAATTGCGGCACCTTCAACTGCGAAACCGATCGCGCGGAAGCGGCCACCGGCTGGGCTGACGGGATGGGAGTCCACGCCACAATGTTCGGCAAAGCCACGTCGTGGTTCAGCTTGACCTTGGGCGGCGTGATGATGGTCTGGTGGGTGTTATCCGGGTTCGGCGGGACCGACAGAATCTCCTGCTTGGCCAGCTTAGGAGCACCCTTGCGCGACTTCATCGCCGCCTTTTGCGCGGTGTTGATGGGCGGCAGGTACTCGCTGACCGGATAGTATTCGAGCTTGGTGTTCTCGAAAGGCGACCGCAATTGCGGCGACCGATTGAAAAACGGTAGCGTGCAAACCAGGTAGACAACTATAACGAACGCGATGTGAGAAGCGTACGATTCGGCAAAGCTCGCCGGAGCAATGCCGGTGCGAATGAAGTAGTCTTTTCCTACGGGGACGGGCGCGGCTGTGGTTGCAGCTGGAGGAGGCTCACGCTGGAAAATCAGGTCGCCCAGGTTGCGTAGAAAGACCCGATGCCACGGTTCGAGTTCGCACAGCAATACCGGAGCATCTTCGGCGGAAACATCGCGCTGGGGCCTCGCTGCCGTGACTTCCGACATCATCCTCTACCGGGTGGCTTTACCCGGATTATATCGAAAATCGCACGTCCTCGCGGCCCCATTAGTGGCGCGGATATACTACTTCGCAATCTGGCGGCCCCGTGCAATGATGCTGGAGACAGGTGTACTCATGATTCGTAGATGCCTAATCCTGCTGGCACTGGCCGGCTGCTTGCTGTCCCTCGCCGTTGCCCGCCCGCCCCACTCTTCCGCGCCACAGGACAACGCCAAGAGCAGTCCCGCCGACGATATTTCCGGAATGTACACCTTCCTGCGGGAAGGAGAGTTCGTCCAGCTGACGGTGCAGGATGGCAGGCTCTCCGGCTATGTCTCGCGGTTCGGCGATACCGACACCGATAAGGGTCAAGTCATCGATCAGTTCTTCGATAAGACCTCCCTCGCCGGCGATCGTCTGACCTTCAATACCAAGCCGGTCCACGGCGTCTGGTACGGCTTCACCGGATTGATGACCATCGCCACCGGTAAGCAGCCGACCCAGGAAGGCTTTCACGTGATGAAAGGTACCCTGATTCAGCACGCAACCGATGCCAAAGGTGCCGAGAAAACTGTGCAACGGCAGGTGGAGTTCAAGTCATTTCCCGCAGACTTGAGCAAGCCGTAGAAGCAGTGGCTGTCGATTGATAATCGCAGCGCCGGATTGCCCGCCGACCTCGCTATCCGCGCAGCCCTTTCTTGTAGCAGCCACCGCCGAGAGCGGGTTTCAGTGGATATTGTCGGTAGCGGGATCGCGCTCCAGTTTCCCTTCTAAAAAGGCGACGTGGCTACCTTCCATTTGCGCCAGATCCTGGTAGATGCGGAGCAGCGGCCCCGGCGGTGTGCTTTCCGCCAGATTCGCGTAGAAAAGGTGCGCACTAACTTCCGCCTTGAGCGCCACCTGCAGGGCATGCTCGCGCGCGTTGGGCCGGTTGTCGGCGTCACCGGCGAACAGGTCGCCCTCCTCCAGTTTGGGGACCTCGATGAACTCCACCAGGTCCTCTTCCGTTATTATGCAAACTAGATTTCCATATTGTTGTGCGTATTTGCTTTGCAGCAGGGAACTGTGACCCCCTTCCTCGATCGCCATTTCCCAGAAGACATCCGCGATTTCCAGCGACTGGCGGTCGCCGAACTCAAGGAACATCTCCGAGAATCGTCGGTAGAGTTCGGCATTACGTTCCTCGATGATGACGGCAACATGCAAAGCCTGTTGCGGGTCAAGAGCGGCAAAGCTGCGTTTCATTAAGCGCTCCGGGAGTCCTGGGTACCGCCGAATTCTAACTGCAAATGGGCGCCACGAAACCGCAGAAGCAGCAAATTAACCGACTTTCTGTTCCAAAATGAAACACTCCGCGACGCAGACGCGGAGTGCAGGGTGAATGCAGACCAATCAGGCTCTCTGCTTGACGCGATCCGCCTCGATTTTCGCGATGGTCCGCTTCAGCCAGTGCTTTACGTTTTCCCGCAGCTCGTCTTCGGTCTGGTTCGGACTTGCGACCGTAACTCCGTGGCGATTCAGTGGGATATGGTGACACGGCACGTCCTCGGTGCGGTATTCCTCAGGCACAAAGTCGTAGAGTAGGCACTCGTGACAGGCGTGTGGCCGCGTGGGATCGCCATGATTGGGACACGAGAGCGAGTCCTGGAAAATGGAAGCTGGACCCCAGGGGGTGCTATACCAGTTTCCGTAACCGCCCTGTTCGATGAAGTTTAGCTCGTAACGCAATACTTCCAGCACATCGCGCTTGTCTTCGGACATGATCGCCCTCCCGCCAGACGCCCCTTCTCCGCTACCCATCCTGCTGTAATTGTGTTCCGAGTTTGCACGTCTAGGCTGTGACGCATCTCACGTTCAGGTGTGACAAGTGGAAGTCGGCATTTGGCAGTTAGCATTTGGCACTTGGCGGTTCGCAATCAGCATTCAGTCCTGCCGCCGATGGTAGTTATGGGAACCGTCTTGCAGGACGGAAGACTAACTTCAAGCGACCAAGCAGATGGGGTATTTACGATTCGTCGCGTGGCGCTGAACCGGCAAGCGCAGATCGTTTAGCGGAACGGCGGAACGCTCATGACTCAGCGCCAAATGCTAAATGCCAAATGCCAAGTGCGGCCTTTACTCCCGCCCCTTCTTCTTGATCTCGATATTCAGCCGCTTGATCTTCTGGTTGAGAGTAGACAACGGAATACGAAACCGGTCGGCCGCCTCGGTCTGGTTCCAGCCGCACTTCTCCAGCATATCGCCGATCACCCGCCGTTCGCAGTTTTCGATGATCTCGAACAGGGAAGCGTCGGGATGATGGTCCATGACCGCAAAGTTACTGCCGCGACCGGTCAGGTTTTCCGGCAGCAGATCGGGCATCAAGCTCGAACCGGTGGCTAATACCACGGCCCGTTCGATGACATTCTCCAACTCGCGCACATTGCCTGGCCAGTCGTAGTCCAGCAGCGGCCGCAGCGCTTCCGGCATCACGTGCAGCGGAGGCCGGCCATTCTCTTTTGCGAATTTGACGATGAAGTATTCCACCAGCGGCGGAATGTCGTTTTTCCGCTGGCGGAGCGGCGGCAAATCGACGGTGATCACGTTCAGCCGGTAGAAAAGGTCTTCGCGGAATTTGCCTTCCTTCACCTGTTGCCGGAGATCGACGTTGGTGGCGGCGATGATGCGCACGTCGACCTGAATTTCGTTGATGCCGCCCAGGTGCATGAACTTGCGGTCCTGCAAAACGCGCAGGATTTTCGCCTGGGTTTCCAGGTTCATGGTGCCAATCTCGTCGAGGAAGAGCGTTCCCCGATCCGCGACCTCGAAGAGCCCCTTTTTGCTGGCGATGGCGCTGGTGAAAGCGCCTTTCACGTGGCCGAACAGCGTGGACTCCAGCAGATCGCTGGGCACGGAGCCCGTGTTTACCGGGATGAACGCGCGGTCCTTGCGCGGCGAGTTCATGTGAATGGCTTTGGCGATCAACTCCTTGCCGGTCCCGCTCTCACCCTGCAACAGGATGGTGGAGCGGCTGGGCGCCACTTGTGCCACCAGATCGAAGATGCGCAGCATGGGCTCGCTCTTGCCAATGATGTGCTCGAAGTTGTAGCGCTGCTTGAGCGCGCGCTTGAGCTGAATGACTTCTTCTTCGGCGCGCCGGCGGCCGACCGCGGTGCGTACGTCGGCCAGCAGCTTCTCGTTGTCCCACGGCTTCTGGATGAAGTTGGTGGCGCCAGCCTGCATGGCGTTGACCGCATTTTCCACCGTGCCGTAGGCGGTGATCATGATGACCGGCAGTTCGGAGTCGCGCTCGCGGATGTCGCGCAGGATCTCGATGCCGTTGCGCTCCGGCAAGGCAAAGTCCATCAGCACCAGGTCAAAAGGATGCTCGGCGATCCGGGTCAGGCCTTCCTGTCCGTCGTTCGCCGTTTCCACCGAGTAGCCTTCAAATTCCAGCAGAGTTTGCAGGGACTCGCGAATGGCCGCTTCGTCGTCAACGATCAGCACCGAACCCAGAGAGGAAAACTCTTCCAGGCCCGAAGTCATTTGGCTTACGGTTGCTTCAGGCACTGACCGCCTTTCGTACTAGGGGGAATTCCATGGTAAAGGTGGTGCCGCGGCCGGGGACGCTGTCCACCCGGATCTTGCCGGCATGCTCCTGAATGATTCCGTAGGTCACCGAAAGCCCCAGTCCGGTGCCGCCGCTGTGACCGGGGTTGGGCTTGTTCTTGGTGGTGAAAAATGGATCGTAGATGCGGTGAATGTTTTCCTGCGCGATCCCGCTTCCGGTATCGGAAACCTTCACCTGCGCCCGGTGACCGTTGAGCGTGCTGATGGTCAGCCGGCCGCCGCCCGGCATCGCGTCTTTCGCGTTGAGAAACAAGTTCAAGAAGACCTGCTGTAGCTTGCCGGTATTGCCGTGAATGGCCGGCAAGTCGGGATGCAGGTCCTGCTCCACCTTAATGCCGGCGGTCTTGAACTGGTGCTCCAGCAAAGTTAACGTATCTTTGATGACGCGGTTCAAATCGACGTCGCCGAATTCCCCGACCGAGGTGCGCGAGAAGTTCAGCAGGCTGTTGACGATCTCCGAGGCGCGGAAGGTTTGCTTGGTGATCTTGTCCAGCAGCACCGACTGCTTATCGTCCCCATGCAGCTGCTTGGCCAGCATCTGCGCGTAAGAAGAGATGACCGCCAGCGGGGTGTTCACTTCATGGGCGACACCCGCCGCCAGCAAGCCGATGGACGACAGCTTCTCCGCCTGCGTGAGCTGTGACTCCAGGTCAATCCGCTCGGTAATGTCGTCCACGATGATCAGCCGGCCAATGACACTGAAGTTCTTTGCCACCAGCGGCGCAATCGCGATGTTGGTCACCCGGGTGTCGCCCACGGTCGTGCCCAGCCTGAACTTGTACAGATTATGAATGCCCTGGCCGGGACGCAGCCGGTGATACTCTTCCAGAAACGCCGGCGGCAGCACTTCCCCCAGAGCGCGGCCCAGCGCCTCCAGGCGAGGCAGGGCAAACATGACTTCCATCTGCGAGTTCCACGATTCGATGCGGTCTTCCAGATCGACCGCCAGCACGCCTACGCTGATGGACTCCACGATGTTTTCGTTGAACTCCTTCAGCCGCTCGTATTGACCTGCCTTCTCCTCCAGAGATTTATACAAACGCGCATTCTGGATCGCGATGCCGATGTAGCCGGCCAGCGTCTCCAGCAGTTGTACGTCCTCGCTGGACAGGAAATCGCCTTCCGCCGTCTTGCCCAGCCCCAGGACGGCGATTATGCGGTTCATCACCGTACAGGGAATATAATAGTTCAACTCCAGACGGCGAATGGTGTCGCGCCCTGATGGACTCTCGCGCACCGCCTGATTGGTGTTGTCGAAGAACAAATGGCCCGCCTGCCACTCCGGCCGCTCCACGTGCAGGAAGTCGAAATCCAGGCCGCCGGTGTTGGCAATGCCATACGACTTGGCCAAAGAAAACTGCTCCGGGTCATCGGGATTAGAAAGGAAGATGGCCAGCCGGTCCACCATCAAAGTTCGCGACAACCGATCGACAATCGAGGTAAGCATCTGGTCGAGATCGGTTTCCGAGTTCAGATCGCGGCCAAATTCGATCAGCGTCTTCCGGTAGTCATAACGCTTGCGGTAGAAAAACTTGTCGAGATAGTCCTGCACCCAGTTCTTAAAGGGATCGAACAGCAACGCGGTTACGGCGATGGCAACCACCAAGCCGAGGGGTCCGGCGCTGGGAAAATTCTGGTGAAACAGCACGGACGCCACGCCTACCGCGCCAAAGTAGGCTGCGGTGATGGCGCCGGCTGCAATGGTGTAGGCCATGCCGCGCTTGAAGATCAGGTCTACGTCCATCAGCCGGTAGCGGAAGATGGCGTAGCCGAACGTCAGCGGCAAAAACACCAGCGACAGCACCGAAATCTTCATTCCCCAACTGGACACGCTACCGAAAAGATAGGGGATGATGTAGAACACCGTGAACGGGGCAACCGACAGGATGGTTCCCCGCGTTACCCACTTCATCTGCTGCCGCAAGATGGCCGATTCGGCGTGACGGTAGCTGTGCCAAAGGGTGAAGGTCGCCGCCACGAAGTACGCCGCCAGGTATACCCATTCCAACCGGTCGAGGTTCCAGCGCAGCAGTTCGCTGGGCTGCAGCCAGTAGATGACCGAAATGTGTGCGGCCAGAAGAACTGCGCCGGGCATATATACCGCCGGAATAAGCCACCGGCGACGGTTGAGCACGGCCTTGCGTTCCGGGAAGGTCAGCGAAAAATGCAGGAATAGCGCCGGCTGCAACAGCCACGCGACTACGTTCGACCAATAAACGATCCAGTCGAAATCGTTGAACTTTCCGGTGTAGTGGAACGAATAAAAAATGAACGATACCAGACAGAAAATGTAGAAGTGCGCGCTCTTGGGCGCGGTCCAACGTCGCAGCAGGACATATAGGCCTATGCCCAGGTAGACCAGCGCAATCAGCCGCAGCCCGCCATAGAACGACCGGTCCGCCGGTGCCAGAATCAGCGGCGCTTCTACCGGGACCCCCTGCCGCACCAGGGAGTAATCGGCTTTCGACCAAACCCCAATCCGGTAGAGTTGGCGTTCCATGCTGCCAACGTTGGTCACGTTCCGTCCGTCGATGGCGACCAGTCTGTCCTCGGGCTTGATTCCGGCCTTCTGACCGGGGCCGTCGGCATCGACCCGCTGGGCCCGCAGATGCCCGCCATCTTCGACCCACCAAACCCCGTCGTAAGCAGTAAGCGTCTCCCGCTCTTTTTGGAAATTGATCCAGGCGAAGGCGATGGCGGCAACGCTGAGCAGGGCCAGGAAAACAGCGAAAAAGCGCGTTTGTAAGTCTCGAACCATCGGATCTGGTGGCTGATGGGGAAGACACACCAATGGATCACGATCCATCGGCCTCTCTTGAATCAGCAACTTGGATGCCACGCTTTCAGCCATCCAGAACTTAATAACCCTCGGCTTTTGAGCAGCTTCCACAATTATAGATCGGCATGAAGCTCAATAATATTATTTTTGGAATCTTCCTGTGAAATTTAAAATCATCTTCCGGTTAACTAAAGCACATGTACCCCTCCTCTATAACCCGCCCCCGGCCAATGAGTTGTAAACCCCTTCTTTGCCTAAAGGCTGCGGGCAGCGGGGCCGGTTACTGCTTTCTATATCGTCGCTTACCTAGCGACCGAATGTGTCGGTAATGCGATAGGCTGTAACCGTCATGAACTCGGGAACGGTGACAGGCGCGGCCCTCAGTGTAGCGACCGCCGGAGTTTGGGGTGCAGGCGATTTCGCCGGCGGCATCGCTACCCTGCGGGCCAACGTCTTTCGCGTGGTGGCGGCAGCGCACGCCTGCGGCTTGGTTCTCATGCTTACCCTGGCTTGGCTTACCCGCGAGCCGGTCCCCCCACTCTCATCGCTCTACTGGGGAGTCGTGGCTGGCGTGGCAGGCGCATTCGGTGTCGCTGCGCTGTACCAGGGACTCGCTATTGGGCGGATGGGCATGGTCGCGCCAGTGGCCTCAGTTCTAACCGCCATCTTGCCCGTTCTGGTTGGCATTCGCTCCGAAGGCACTCCCGGCGGTTTGCAACTGACAGGCTTCGCCCTCGCCCTGGTGAGCGTCTGGTTTGTCGCGCGGCCCGACGGCAACATCGACTCCCACCGCGGTCTGGGGCTCGCCGTTCTGGCCGGAGTGATGTTCGGACTTTTCCTGGTCGCCGGGCGGCAAGCCGGCCATCACGGCATTTTCTGGCCGTTGGTGGCGGCGCGTGTCGCCTCCACTTTGCTCATGCTGATCATCGTGGCTTTCTCCTCCCACGATTCCCGCCCGCTCCGCCTAGCTCTGGTTCCTATTCTGCTTTCAGGTCTGTTCGATTCCGGCGCCAATGCACTCTTCATCGCCGCCACCCGTCACGGACGGCTGGACGTAGCTGCCGTCCTATCGTCGCTCTATCCCGCCAGCACCGTCATTCTGGCCCGCGTGCTGTTGAAGCAACGCACCTCGGCGATGCAAAACGCCGGCATCGTAGGGGCCCTGGTCGCAGTGGCATTGATTTCGGTGCGCTAGGGCTCGCACCCGCGAAGGGCGAGCGGCGCTAAAAGGTAAAGTCGACCTTCAGGTCGGCGTTCAAGGCGTTTCTTTTCTCGCCGCGAGTCGGCCTTCAGAGACTGGGTTGCAACCGCAACTGCAATTTTCCAGTGGAACCAGAGCTGCGCAATAGTAGCCGTAACAGCCGCAACGCGGCGGGATGATGTTAGCCGGGGCCGTGAGGCCCCGGTCAAGTGGGAATTAGTCTGAGCCGCGGAGCGGCGACACCAGTCGCGACCCAGTCTCTTCAGCCCGGCGAGGGATCTGCTTTTATTGTCGGCCCTCACTTCGCCAGCGCAGGCACTGTCCAGGCCGAGGAAAAAATCTCCATCGGGTCTTCAGCGTGCTTGATGTCCAGATCGATGTAGCTGTCAGCCACAATCCAGTAGTAGGTCTTAACCGTCGAGATCGTGAGATCGATGGCCGCGTCGGTCGCGCGATGCGTAGCGGCCAGCGCCGAGAGCGTTCGCTCGTGATGGGCGAAGTGCGGCTCGCTGACCTGCTTCAGATTTTCGGCAGCCTGCGCCAGCGCGGCCTGATCGGCGGCGCACTCGCGCTCGGTAATGCGGTCGTGCAATAGTTGCGGATAGTTTGCCAGTTGCGCCAGCACCCGCGGCAACGAGATCGCGCAGTCTTGCCCATCCAGCAGGCGAAGCACGCGCGCGGCAGTGGCGTCGGCGTAGGCGGCGCGCACCAGATCGAGGAAGGCGCTGCGAGCGTTGCGCAGTTGCGGATTGAGCTGGACGATCTCGCGCTCCAGCCGCCAATAGATGTCGCGGTCGGTGGCTACGCTCAATACTTGATTTGCAATCTGGCGGAGTTCAGTCTTGGCCCGTTCGCGGAATTGTTTCTCGCTCAACATATGCCAAAAGTCTAGCGGGAAGGCCGAACCGACATCTGTGATATCGATCACGGACGGGTTGATTTTTGTGAGTGGCAGTTTGCGGCCTCGATAGAGGTCGGAGGGTAGAGCTGGCCTTCTGGCCAGCGTCGAAGCCGCCAAAGAATCCGAGTGCCGTAGGTGTCTGTGTCGTAGCTCGGAATCGAAAAGTAGGGTGGGACAATGTCTCGAAATTTCCATCGAGCCAGCCGCGCAGCGGCGGCTATGAAGTTAGCCCGGCGCGTGAGCGCCGGGTAAAGTGGGAAATTTGAACGAGCCGCGGAGCGGCGACAGGGTTATGACACAGACTCCGTAGGTACGACAGTCGGGTTTTCCGTGCCGCCCCTGCGGGGCTCCCAAAGTTGGCGAAGCCGTTGACGCGGGCCTGAAGGCCCGCTCTACCTGGACTGTCTGCCCACGAGCATTCAACCTTGGTGAGGAATCAAGGACTCCCATCGGCACGTTACAATAAAACTTTTGCGAGGTCATCATGGTGTCCGTTTATCAAGAGATCGTCGATCGTGAACAGAAGTATCTGCTGAATACCTATGCCCGCTACCCGCTGGCCATTGCCCGCGGCAAGGGCGTGTACGTTTATGACGTCGAGGGCCGGCGCTATCTCGACTTCCTCACCGGGCTGGGCGTCAACGCGCTGGGTCACGCGCATCCCCGCATCGTGAAGGTCATTCGCGACCAGGCGGCCAAGATCATCCACGTCTCCAACCTCTACTACAACGAGTACCAGGGGCTGCTGGCCGAGAAGCTGTGCAACGCCTCGGGGATGGACCGCGCCTTCTTCTCCAACAGCGGCACTGAAGCGATTGAGGGCGCGCTGAAGCTGGTGCGCGCCGCCGGGCACGCGGTGGGCAGTCCGGAGAAGTCGATCGTCATCGCGCTCGACAATTCTTTCCATGGTCGCACCATGGGCGCGCTGGCCCTCACCGGCCAGGCAAAGTATCGCCAGGATTTCGATCCTATGCTGGAAGGCGTGCGCTTCGTCCCGCTCAACGACGCAGAAGCGCTGCGCCACGCCATGGACGAGAAAGTCTGCGGCATCGTGCTGGAGCCCATCCAGGGCGAAGGCGGCATTCAGGAGAGCACGCCGGATTTTCTGCTGGCCTGCCGCGAGCTGGCCGATCAGCACCAGGCCGCGCTCATCTTCGACGAGATCCAGTGCGGACTGGGCCGCACCGGGCAGCTGTTCGCCTTCCATCATTTCGGGGTCACGCCGGATGTGGTCTGCATTGCCAAGCCCATTGCCGCCGGCCTGCCGTTGGGCGCGTTTCTCGCCAAAGAGCATTTCGCCCAGCACATCACGCCCGGCAAACACGGCACAACCTTTGGCGGTGGTCCACTGACTTGCCGCGTGGCGCTGGAATATCTGGCGATCCTGGAAGACGAGAAGCTGCTGGAGCGGGTGCGCCGCGTGGGCGCGTACTTCTCGCAGAAGCTGCGCGAGCTGGTCGACAAGTTCGATATCGCGACCGAGGTGCGCGGCGTCGGCGCGATTCAGGCGCTGCAGCTGAATATCCCCGGCAAGCCGATCATGGACGGCGCCCTCGCCAACGGCCTGCTGATCAACGTGACCCAGGACAACGTGCTGCGCTTCCTCACGCCATTTCTGCTGGAAGAAAAGCATGTGGATGCCGGAATACGGATTCTGCGGAAGCAGCTGACGCTAGCCCAAAAGGCGGCGAAGGCAGAGAAGAAGGCGGCCGTGTCGGCGTAAGTCCAGATAATTGGAAGCTATCTCATAAATCGGGTTTGAAAGGGCACGGCTTCAGCCGTGCCGTACGAGTCTCTTGAATGTCGGGCTTTAGCTAAAGCCGGAATCAATTTGCAGTTACCTTACGGACGGCCTGAAGGGCCGTCCCTTTCAACAACAAACTTAATCAGACCGTGCTTATCAGGGGCGTCCTTAGCTATGAGAACTCTTCACGCTCGAAACGGGGCTACTTTATTTGCGTCCCGCCGCGAGGTCGCCAACCCGTTCTCTCGCCTGTCTCGCTCGCAACGTCGCAGGCTGTTTCATTCAACGCGCTTCTTGGCCAAAGCGAATGGCGAACAGCGAATAGCGAACAGCAACTACTTCGCCACCCGCTCCGCGATCCAGGCCGCGCACTCCTTTGTTCCCAGTGATCCCCCGACATCCACCGTGGTCTTCTTCTCGCGGACAGCGTCCAGCACCGCGTTCTCGATCTTCTGTGCTTCGGCATTGAGGCCGAGATGCGCCAGCATCATCGCTGCGGTCAGAATCGAGCCCATGGGATTGGCCATATTTTTTCCCGCGATCGGCGGAGCGGAGCCGTGTACCGGCTCGAACATCGAAGTCCGCCCGGGATGAATGTTGCCGCTAGCGGCCATGCCCAGCCCGCCTTGCAGCGCCGCGGCCAGGTCGGTGACGATGTCGCCGAACATATTGTTGGTGACGATCACGTCGAGCGATTTTGGATCGCGCACCATCTGCAGGCAGAGCGCGTCGACGTACATGTGCTGCGTCTGGATCTCGGGATACTGCTGCGCCACTTCCTTAAACACGCGCTGCCACAGGCCTCCGGCGTAGGTCATCACGTTCGACTTGTCCGACATCATGACTTTCTTGCGGCCGTTGTCGCGGGCGTACTTGAAGGCGAAATGAATGACTCGCTCCACTCCTTTACGGGTATTGATGTCCTCCTGGGTGGCGACTTCTTCCGGCATGCCCATCTTGAAGTTGCCGCCCATGTCCATGTAAACGCCTTCGGTGTTTTCGCGGATGACGGTGAAGTTGATGTCGTCGGGCGTGACGTTCTTCAGCGGGCAAAGGGAAGCGTCGAGCAGGCGCACCGGACGCACGTTGGCGTAGAGGTCCATCTTGAAGCGCATGCCCAGCAGAATTTCCTTGGCGTGAATGTTAGTGGGCACGCGGGGATCGCCGAGCGCGCCGACGAAGACGGCGTCGAAGTCACGGGCCAGCATGTGGAATCCGTCGGCGGGGATGGTGGTGCCGTCGATCAGGTAGCGGTCCGCTCCCCAATCGAAGGTGGTGAACTCGACGGACGCGCCCGTGGCGCGAACCACTTCGAGTGCATTGGGGATAACTTCCTTGCCGATGCCGTCTCCGGGAACAACTGCGATGCGTCTGGTCATGGTCAGGAAAATACTAGCATTGAAGAGGAGCCAGTCAGCATTCAGCATTCAGCACTCAGCATTCAGGCTCTTAGCTCTTGGCTATTAGCTCTTAGCAGACGAGAGACCGCGGTGCACGGTGGGAGTCGACTGGGTGTTCATTTCCCTCAGTATGCAATTGGCCTCCTCATAAGAAACCCGCACGCTGAAAGCCAATGGCTAGTGGTTAGGCCCCATCTTATGAATCGTACGAGGCGCCTTGTGTCAGGGCCCGGCTTCAGCCGGGCCGAAAAGGTCCCTTCTCCGGCGGGCTTCAGCCCCTGTCCTCAGCGGCTAAAGCCGTCCTTTTAAAACGCAGCTACGGCACGACTAAAAAGTCGTGCCCTGACACAAATCTGACCTACGGCAATTTGTGAAGTAGGCTCGCGCAATTACTCCTCGTAGCGATCTCGCGGGCTAACAGCTAAGAACTAAAAGCTAAGAGCCAACTGCCAACTGCCAAATGCCAACTGCCNNTGCCAACTGCCGCTTCATCGGACCCACCATGTCCACAGGATGAATAAGGCTTGCAGGGGAATGCGAACCCACAACGGAGTGGCCGCATGTCCCCGCAACAACACGCCGCGCTGTGCGGCACTGATATTTGCCGGCAGCATCGCCAGCAGCAGCAGGATCAATCCCCAGGCCGCCCATGGCCGGGTGGGAACGAGCAGCAGCCCGATTGCGCCCGCGAACTCCAGCACTCCCGTGATCGTCACCAGCAGATCGGGCCGGGGAAAGCTTGGAGGTACCATGGCGATCAGGTCGTTCCTCGGCGATGCAAAGTGTGCCATCGCGGTGAAGACGAACATCGTCGCCAAGGCAAAGCGGGCGCACGCTAACCATGTCTGCAATGCTCCTACGCCCATTGCACCAAGACCCCGATAAAGCAGCAGCGATCCAAATAGCACAATCAGAACTGCCATATAGGTCCCCGCTCCCCGAACAACGTCTCGCATGAATATCAGCCCGGAACAATAGTGACACAAGGTCACCATCAAACACTAAGCCGGCTGAAACTCTGTGCAAAGACGTGCGTCGAATACTCGGATTGCAACCCCAGGCGAAGGGATAGCGTCGAGTGCTCCAGCGCGTCCTTTTCGCCTTCGCTATAATCAAAGGTTCTGCATGAGCATTTCAACGCCACAAGAAAGGTTCGCCGCCTCGGGCGGGCGCCTCGGAAGCTATCGGGGAGCCGATACTCCGGCCACTTATGGTGATACGGCGGCTGAGTTCCGCGGGCTGCTGCAGGGAAGTGCTTTGTTTGATTTAAGTTGGCAGGCCAAGCTGGTGCTCAGCGGAGAAGATCGCGTGCGTTGGCTGAATGGCATGGTCACCAACAACATTCGTGACCTGGCGCTGGGACACGGCGTCTACAGCTTTCTGCTGAACGCGCAGGGCCGCAACCAGGGAGACCTGACCTCCTATAACCGTGGTGACTACTTGCTGGTGACGACCGACCGGGCGCAGGCGCCCGCCATCGCCGCGACATTCGAGCGCTACATCATCATGGACGACGTTGAAGTCGCCGACATCACCGACAAGCTGAGCGCAATTGGAGTTGCTGGTCCCAAGGGGCGCGAAGTTCTCGCATCAGCGGGCATTGACGTTTCACAACTCGGAGCAGGACAGGTGATCGACGCCGTTTGTCACGAACTCGGTATCTCGGTCGCGCGCAGCGTGCAGCCCCAGATGGATGGCTACGAAATATGGCTCGCCTCCGGGAATGTCGACCTAGTTTGGGACGCTCTGGTCCAGGCTGGATCCACGCCCGTCGGCACCGATGCGTTGGAGTTGTACCGCATCGCGCGTGGCGTTCCGCGTTATGGTGTGGACCTGCGCGAGCGCGATCTGGCGCAGGAAACCGGCCAGCAGCATGCCTTGAACTTCAGTAAGGGCTGCTACATCGGGCAAGAGATTGTGGAGCGGGTTCGTGCCCGTGGCAATGTGCATCGGGCGTTCGTGGGATTTGAAGTTCAGGGCGATCCGCCGCCGCCGGGCACCAAGGTCCGCGCCAACGATAAAGATGTGGGCGAAACCACCAGTGCGGCGCGCGTGCCCTTCCCCAGCGGCGAACGAACCTTGGCGCTCGGTTATTTGCGGCGCGAGCTAGCAGCGCCGGGCACGCCCGTCGAAATCGGCGGACAGAGTGCGACCGTACAAACACTTCCTTTTAGAGATTGAATGGAGTTTATGGCAGAAAAAGAGCAGAGACCTGAATTTGTAGTGACCGATCGCCGTCTTTTCGGCACCGACGGCGAGTTGCGTCAGGACGTAGTGGAAGATGAAGAGCGCCGCGCCGAGCGGGAGCGCGAGACCCGCGAAGCCCAGCAGCGGGTCAACCAGGAGCGCGAATCCCAGAACCAGGCGGCGCAGCCGATGTCTGTGCAGACCTCCGCCCCGCTAGAGCCGGAAGCGGAGCCACCTAGCGCCCAGGAGCAGCAAGCTTCGGTCGATGCTTACAAAGAATCGACCCGGGAGATTGACGCGCGCATCGAGAAAGAAATGCGCAAGCAGGGCCAGCCGCATCGTGCGCAAGACTTCGAGATCACCTTCGAGAAGTTCGTGGCGTCGATCTACATGACTGCGCTGATGCAGCTGGGATTGGCGGCCCCTCAAGGGGCAAAGCCGGAGGTCGACCTGATGGGCGCGCGCCAAACCATCGACACGCTATCCCTTCTGCAGCAGAAGACCAAGGGCAATCTCGCTCAGGCAGAAGAGAACATGCTGCAGAACTGCCTCTATGAGCTGCGCATGGCCTACCTGGAAGTCACCAACCTGATCACGCGTCCGCCGCAGGGTGGGCCCGGCGCTGGCGGCAAGGTCTGATGAAAGCAACGCTCACGGTGTTGGGCAGCGGGACCTCGATGGGAGTGCCCACCATCGGCTGCGATTGCGCCGTGTGCACCTCGGCCGACCCGCACGACCGGCGCACCCGCCCGTCCGTGATGGTGCAGTGGGAAGGCCACACCGTCCTCATCGATACCACGCCCGACTTTCGCGAGCAAGCCATTCGCGAGCACATTCGCAAGATCGACGCGGTACTCTACACCCACGGTCATGCCGACCACATTCTTGGTTTGGATGACGTCCGGCCGCTAAGCTTTCCGCGCGTGACTGGTGGCGGCAAGATTCCGCTTTACGCCAGCGCCCGCACCGCAGAGGTTTTGCGCAGCGTCTTCCGCTACATCTTCGAAGCGAACTACAAGTACGGAGGCCTGGCGCAAGTGGAGTTGCAGCCAATGGATGGTCCAGTGAGTCTGTTTGGAGCGACGTTCACCCCGCTGGTGGTGATGCACGGCGACGTTCCCATCGAAGGCTATCGCTTCGGATCGGCAGCGTATCTCACCGACTTCAGCAACGTTCCAGAGGAGTCGCTGGCCCAACTCGAAGGGTTGGACATTCTGTTTCTCGATGCCTTGCGCCATCATCCGCATCCCACGCATTCCACTGTGGAAAATTCGCTGAAGATCGTTGACCGGCTGAAGCCCAAGCGCACCTACTTCACCCACATCTCGCACGACCTGCCGCATGAAGCGACCAATGCGGCGCTGCCTGACAACGTACGCCTGGCCCAGGACGGCCTGAAACTGGAGTTCGATTTGTAGAGGGGAGCGGTAGAGCAGGCCTTTAGGCCGGCGTTGCAGCAGAAGCAGAGCCTTGGTAGAGCAGGCCTTTAGGCCAGCGTTGCAGCGCTCATTCTAAGAAGAGCGGGCTTTAGCCCGTCGCAGCCGACAACCAACCATGCAAGTATTCCGCCGTCTTGATGAAGTGCCGTCGCAGTTTGGTCCAACCGTGGTCAGCGTGGGCAATTTCGACGGAGTGCATCGCGCCCACCAGGAAGTAGTGCGGCATATGGCGGAACGGGCCCGCGCGCTCGCTGGCAAGGCCGTGGTCGTCACCTTCGATCCGCATCCCACGCGCATCTTGCGCCCTGATGTTGCGCCCAAGCTGCTGACCCCGTTGCCGATCAAGTTGGAACTCCTGGAGAAGACCGGCGTAGACGCGGTGCTGGTGTTGCCCTTCACTCGCGACCTGTCGCTAATGACGGCGGAAGAGTTTGCCCAACAGGTGCTCGCCGGAACTCTACACGCCCGCGAAGTACATGAAGGCTACAACTTCCACTTTGGCCATAAGGCGCAAGGTAACGTCGACACGCTCGCCGAGCTGGGAAAGAAGTTTGGTTTCGAGGCTGGAATTTATTCCGAGCAGATATTGCGTGGGCATCACGTTTCCAGCAGCCAAATTCGCAAGCTGATCGCGAGCGGAGAAGTGGGCAAAGCCCGCGCGCTGCTGGGACGGCCGTTCAGCATCTTTTCCAATCCCGGTCGCGGTCGCGGCTACGGGCGCAAGTACACGGTGCCGACGGTCAATCTGGCGCGCTATGAAGAACTGGTACCCGCAGACGGCGTCTACGTCACCTGGCTGCGGGTTGCCGGGGAATGTTTCGAAGCGGTAACCAACGTCGGCAACCGTCCGACATTTGGCGCGGACTCATTCGCCATCGAGAGCCATTTGCTGAACTTCCATCCCATCGATTTGCTGCCCGATACGGAGTTGGAATTGATCTTCCTGAAGCGGCTGCGGCCGGAGATCAAATTTCCCTCGGTGGAAGCGTTGCGCGAGCAAATCGCTAAAGATGTGCACCAGGCGCGAAGGTATTTCGCATTGCAGGAAGCCATTAGCCGTTAGGGAAACTCTGATTAAGTCTGGACCTTTGAAGGGGACGGCCTTTCAGGCCGTCCGTAAGTGCTGCAAAATCAATTCGGCTTTTAGCCGCCGCGGGCCTCGCCGTGACTTGATCAGAGTTTCCTTAGCACTTGGCCGTTGGTAAAGCCAAATGCTAATTGCCAACTGCTAATCGCCGCCCGCGCCGTTTGCGCGACTAAGGCACAACCTGTTAACTTTTGCCATTGCTCCAAAAAACACAATGATCAAAGCCACTCTGCTTGCCCTCGTCTGCTGCCTGGCCTGCGCGCCGTTGCTGGCTCAACTTCCCACCGATAGTCCGGTTGACGTACTCCGCCATCCCGAGTGGAACAAAGGAGTGTTTTTTGGCGGCGGCACCACGGTCGCCAGCTCTCCCAGCGGCTCAAATCTGGTCCTCGGTTTCCGCCTCGGTCGAGTGCTGACCAACGAGCACGGCCCGGGAATCCTGCGCGGCACCTATGAAATGGCGATCGACATCGTGCCCCTTGACGAATATTGGATCAACGGCGGGCAGTACGCCGGCGGCGTCGATCCGGTTGTCTTCAAGTGGAACTTCACCAGCGGCTGCAAGGTAGCGCCCTACTTCGCCGCCGTGGGCGGAGCGGTCTTCAGCAACCACAACCTCCCGCCTGGCGATACCTCGCAGATCAACTTCACCAGTGGACCTGAAATCGGCGCGCAAATTTTTGGCAAGGGCCGGAACTCCTGGGACATTTCGGTGAAGGCGTATCACTTGTCGAATGCGTCACTGGGCAACCACAATCCTGGCCTGAATGCGAACCTGCAATTCATGCTGGGATATACCTGGCATTAGAAGCGGCCATCAGCCGGCAGTCTTCAGCTTTCGGCGCGAAAACCCGAAAAATCGACGCGCTCTTTCCTGGGGTCCCCAAGTGCGCCGGGGCAGTGTGCACAATTGACCATCCGGCAGGGCTCCTGTTGCGCTATACTAGGGCGCGCACGGTAGGGCCCCTTATGACATCTCCGGTTTTGAAACTGCCGCTCATCTTGTGTATTGATGACGCCGACGTCGCGTTGCGAGTTCGCAAGCTTTTGCTCGCCAGCGCCGGATATTCCGTTCTGACCGCTTCCTCGGGCGAGGAAGGACTCGAATTGTTCAAGCAATATCCAGTGGACTTGGTGATTGCGGATCACTTCTTGTCCGACAAGACCGGAGTAGAAACCGCTGAGGAAATGAAGCAGTTGAAATCGGAAGTGCCAATCCTCATTGTTTCGGCCGCGACCGAAGAGCCTGCTGGAATTGAGTTTGCCGATGGCTTCCTGTCGAAGGGCGAAGGGCCGGATGTTCTGCTGAATACCATCGCCAATTTGCTGAAGAATGAAAAGCCGGAGATGTAGTCTCCGGCTCCCGCCGATAGCGTTCCTTCTCCCAGACCACACTGCGACCGACGATCCCTCTAGTCCCGAGGACACGCGTAAACCAGCGCCGGCAAATGGCGCCGGCGGATTGCACTGGCCCGAAGGATTACGCTCTGGCTAGAGCAGGATTTTTCCCGCAGAAGCGTCATGATCGATCAACATACACCGACTCGCTCACCAGCAGCAGCAGTGGAAGGTTAGCTGTCCGCTGGATCGATTCCCAGTATCGGACGAGGACGGAGTAAACCAGCAATCCGGTATCGCCTTCGCCGAAGAGCAAGTACTGCAGCGACTGCTTCATCAGGGTGCGATGCGTCAGTCCCAGCACGATGCTGATGGGGTCCAATAACTCGCTGATGTAGGCGATGGAGTTGGCAATGGCCACCGCGCCGAAGGCTTCGATCACAATGTGATCGTCTTCCTGAAACACCTGTAACCGCAGGGGCGCCAGAAATTCGCTGCGATTGTCCAATAGGTTGACGTGCAGAAAAGCCAGTGGACCCTCGATCCGGTAATGTTCGCGCACCTTCTGCTTCAGCAGCGCGCGGTGCTCAGGCGTGGCCATGTGATGCGGTATAAGGTTGACCTTCTTGCCGCTGATCGTCTTCCATACTTCCGCCGACTGCTGGTCCAGAAACGTGGCCTGCGAAACCCGCATCTCCGTGGAACGCAGGATGCGGCTCAACGCACTGGCAGTGAGCAGCAGAAAAATAAAGATGCTGGCAATGATGGCGCCGTCGGGCCGCTCCACCACATTGGCAATCGCCGTATACACGAACACCATTGCGACCAGCAGAAAATAGAACGGAAGCAACAGGGTCAGCGGCTTTCGCACGCTGGACTCCCGCCACAAGGAAATCGTGACCGCCACTGCCGCCGACAGCATCAACACTAGAACGCCGGTGGCATAGGCGCCGCCCTGGGCTGAAACCGAAGCGCGGAAGACCAGTGTCACCACGACATCAACTGCCAACAGCACCAGCACCAGCGGCCGCTGGTAGGCTACCCAGTCGGGCGCCATGCCGAAACGCGGCAAGTAACGCGGGATCAGGTTGAGCAGTCCGGCCATGGCCGACGCTCCCGCGAACCACAAAATCAGTATGGTGGACACGTCGTAAACCGTACCGAAGGCGTTGCCCAGATAGAGATGGGCAAGGTAAGCGATGGCCCGTCCGTCCGCCGGGCCTCCGACCCGGTAAGCACTCTCCGGGATCAGCGCTCCGGTGACAAAGCTGGAGACCAGCAGTAGCACGCTCATGATGAGGGCCGCGGTCACCAACAGCTTCCGCGTCGCAGCGATGCGGCCGGGAATTGTTTCCTCGCTTTTTCCGGGCCCTGCTCCCGACACCAACGGCATCACGGAGACACCGGTCTCAAATCCGCTGAGGCCTAACGCTAGCTTGGGAAACACCAGTGCCGAGGCGATGAAGATCGCCGTCCAGTCGGCGTGTGTGCTGAACAGCGCCGCGTGCCAGTGAGAAAACAATTCAGGATGCAGCAAGATTTTCCAGCCGCACCACAACAACACGACGCCGTTCAGCACCAGGTAGGGAATGGCAACATAGTCAGCAACACGGATGGCTTCGCGGAAGCCCTTCAGGAATACGATTGCCAGCAGCACCAGTAGACCGAGCGTCACCCGCATTCGCGAGTCGCCGGCGAAAGGATGCAGGTAAGGGTTCGCAATGGCATGGCGCGCCGCGTCGGCGGCCGACAACGTCATGGTGATGACGAAGTCGGTGGCGGCAAATCCCAGCAAAACCAGAACCAAGATCTTGCCGGTCCAGCCGGGGAGCAGGTTCTCCAGCAATGCGATCGACCCCTGTCCGGCGTATGACCGTTTGGCCACTGCCGCATAGACAGGCACGGCCCCGAACAAGGTCACCGCAACCAGGACCGCGGTGGCAGGCACGGCCAGCGCGCCGGCGGCGAGCAGGGCGATTCCCGGCTGATATCCCAGCGTGGAAAAATAATCGACGCCGGTCAACCAGAGCACCAGATACCACGGATAAGTGCGCTCGGGCCGGTGCGACAATTTCGCCAGATTGTCGTGAGCGAAGAACCGGCCGAGCCAGCTCTTGGGAAGGTCCTCTGGAGTGGGGAGACGGAGAACCGTGTCTGCAGACGCTTGCGTGCTCATGGAATCCGAACCAAGCCTACTCATTTTCACAGAAGTCCGATTCTAAGGCTGAATGGCTGGTTGCGCGACACTATCGCATCCCGACGGTGGGTCTGGCAAGATCATGGTAATCCATTTGATCTTGTCCTCGAAATTGCGGGGCCGAGTCTTCACTCGGACTCGCGGGTTCACATAGAATATGGATGTGCGGTTTCGTTATCTTCTCGTCGCGATACTCTGTCTGTGGCTGACCGCCGCAGCCAAGGCGCAAGACTCGCCTCCGCCCCCCGTCGAACGCGTGCCTACCGATAAGTCGGCGCCTCCGCCCAAGGACAACGCCAAGAATCCTCCGCGCTCCGACAATGTTCCCGCCGGAGAGAGTTCCAGCAAGCAGACGCAGATCGATGTTGCCGCGCCGTCCGACGATGTGAAAGCCCATCCCGAGGCCGGTTTGGGCAATGGCGATATCGATGAGTTCACCCCCTACAATCCTATGAAGGCGATGAAGGACGTGGAAGTTGGCGACTTCTACTACAAGAAGGAAAATTACAACGCGGCCATCAGCCGCTATCGTGAAGCGCTGGATTTCAAGCCCCACGATGCGGAAGCGACCTTCAAACTTGCCGAAGTGTTGAACAAGACCGGCGATACCGCCGGCGCGACCGAGAATTACCAGGCCTACCTGAAGATCCTGCCCGACGGACCTTATGCTAAGAAGGCACACGAGGCGCTTAGCAAGCTGAAAGAGAAGATGGCCCAGAATAGTGCGAAGCAGTAGTCTTTCGGGGTCTCCAAGTTTCGCGCGCCGTCTATTGACCCAAGTAGCGCAGTTACTTTAAACGCACTGTCGTAACCATGGTGGGCACGAATTGTAAGTAGCTTCCGACCGCAACCATCTTGCCGTCGGACTGGATTGCCAGACCGTTAGCAATGACAGAGGCAAACCCGAATCCGGTTGTGACAGTACCGTTCGTTCCGAATGTGGTGTCGAGCTGGCCGGCCAGAGGCAAATGGCCGAAGATGGTAAGCCGGGCTGGCTCTACCAGACAAAGTCGACCACATTCTCGTTGGGGCCACTTTAGTATTTTCGCATATGGATTTCGGTGCCATTGCGTTCGAACTTCACCTCGTCCATCAGTTGGTTAATCAGGTAGATACCGCGGCCGTGGTTGGAGAACACGTTTTCGCCGTTGCAGGGATCGGGGATAGCGAAGGGATCGAAGCCGGCGCCTGGGTCGCGCACCACAATGAGCATCCCGCGCTCCTCATCGCAACCTACACAGCACTGGACTTTCTTGGTGGGATCGTTCTTGCAGCCATGAACGATGGCGTTGGCCAGGGCTTCGCGCAGGGCAGTTTCAATCTCAAATTCTTTCCCGGCGGCGCATTCAAGTCTGCGCGCCATCTCCATAATGCCTTCCACCACGGGACTGATGGCCGTGGGATCGGCGTTGAGCGTGACCTCAATGCGTATCATCAGTTTGGAGACATCGAACTCTAAGGTGGGAAGGCCCGAGCGCATGGCAAATTCCCCACTCAAAATTTGCGTGCGCTTACTCTTACAGAAAAGCGCCAAAGGGTCAAGCGGGAAAGCATGAAGGCTAAAGTGGTATTGACTTCTAGCACAAAACAGCCAATAATTGTTGCTATCTATAGCCCTACAGTGCTTCAATGGATTCGCTCTCCTTGAATTGAATGAGAGCTCTTGTGGGGTTTGGAAGCTGGCAACCCAGTATGAGTTATGGATACGGCCATCCGCTGGCATTCTTGGCCCTCCATTGCCCAACTCATGTGTATCTGATTGACTTCACAAGTAAATTGGGAGATAGATGGCCCCTCGTCTGCCGGATGACATCGCTGCCTTGTATTCCCGAGCGGGGCTTGACTCCTCGAAATATCGTGAATTTGCCTCCACGCGCCATGCAACCCCAGCGGCTACACCGGGCGAAGCTGCTCCAGCGCGGGAGATTGGGGCTGCGGGGACATTGCCAACGGCCGCGCCTGCACCCATCGAAAGCGAAGTTTCGCTTGACACGGGAAACCAAGCCATGGCCGCCGAACCAACCGAGTCAGTAGTTGAAGCGCAGACTGTCCCCCCAGCAGGCAACGAGCCGACGCCGCAGGAAAACAGTTACGACGGGCGGCGGAACGGAGTGACCAATACTAAGCTTCACTCTCGCTTACCTGTGCTCCGGTCCAATCCTGTCGGGGTTCCCTCCGGTGCGTCCCGGCTAAGAGGGTTGAAGGATCGAGGGGCGGCATCGCAGAAGGAGCTAGCGCAGACGTCGTCGGACGCCGGGGCGACATTCTCAGCCGTACCTACTGCCGGCGACCGACGGGCGGCGGTGAGAGAGGCGGCTGGCAGAAACGTAAGTCAGTCGGGGGGCCGCTGGGCTGCAGCGCGACAGCTTCCCAAGGGGTCCGTCGCCGTGTTTTCGCTAGGCGGAGGCAGCGGGAAAACAACCATCTGCGCCACCATTGCCCAGCAGTTGAGAGAGAGCGGCGAACGCGTGATGTTAGCGGATTTCTCCGCGGATAGCCTGTTGCCGATGTACTTCGGCGGACGTAGTTTTCGCAGCGGCTCCCTCGAGACGTTCCTGGACGACGACGAAGGCGGCCTACCGCTTCATCTCTATCGGGAAGACGAAACGGATGGGGCCGGCACGGATGGGGCCAGCATGATCCAGCGGTTGCAACTTCAAGTTTCGTCATTAGGCGACAATTTTGACCACGTGATCATCGATACGCCGGCCGGCGCCCATAAGTCGCGCTGGCCCCTGTTCCAAGCAGCCCGCACCTGCCTTGTAGTCATCGTGCCCGATCTGCATTCCGCCATTGGCGTGGAGAAGCTCGAACAGTTTTGCCATCAACAGCAGGCAGGCGCCGGCGACGAAGTTGTCCTGTATTACGTGCTCAATAAATTCAATCCCGCGCGGGCGCTTCACCTTGAGATTCGCCAGCAATTGCATCAGCAACTCGGAGAACGGCTGCTTCCAATTTCAATCCAGCGCAGCGACGAAATTGCCGAAGCACTGGCCGCGGGCAAGACGGTTGTCGATTATGCCCGCGGGGCGCCGGTGGTACAAGATTTTGTCCGTCTCAGCCAGTGGATCGACAGCATTGCTTAGATTGCAAGTCAAGGGACATCATGGATTCAGCGATGCCGCTCGATACGCCCCAGAGCATCTGGGGCAGGATTTCGCGTGCCCTGCTGGCTATTTTCTTTCTGGGCGTGCTCGGGATCTTTGCCGTCGTCCCACTGGACTGGAAATCCCAAGCTATCGTTGGCGGGTTGCTGTTCCTCGGGGCCTGGATACTGAACCGAAGCGCCCGAGCAAATCGGGCCACGCTTGCTCTGATCGTGCTTTCCACATTCGCGACCACTCGGTACGCCTATTGGCGCATTTGGCAAACCGTTACTTACGTCCGTAGTGATCAGCCGTACAAACTGATCGACCTGGTGTTCGTGGCGCTTCTCCTGGTGGCCGAGTTGTATGCTTTTCTGGAGCTCTATCTCGGCTTTTTCCAAACGATAAGACCGTTGCATCGAGCTCCTGTTGCGCTGCCCCAGGATCCTGCGGAATGGCCGAGCGTCGATGTTTATATCCCTACCTACAACGAAGACCTCGACTTGGTTCGCTACACCGTCATCGCCGCTCTAAACATGGATTGGCCTGCCGACAAGCTGCAGGTTTACGTTCTCGATGATGGTAATCGTGAAGAGTTCCGCGAGTTTGCGGCGGAAATCGGCAGCGGATACATCGCCCGTCCGGTACACAACCACGCCAAGGCGGGCAACATCAACTTCGCCCTGAATCGCACCACGGGCGACTACATCGCCATCTTCGACTCCGATCACATCCCCACTCGCTCATTCCTGCAAATAACGATGGGGTGGTTCCTGAAGGACCACCGGCTTGGCTTGCTTCAGACGCCGCATCATTTCTATTCGCCTGATCCCTTTGAGCGGAACCTCAGTCAGTTTCGGCGCATTCCCAATGAGGGTGAGCTGTTTTACGGACTGGTGCAGGACGGGAACGACTTCTGGAACGCGGCTTTCTTCTGCGGTTCGTGCGCGGTCATTCGCCGCACTGCGCTGCAAGAAATCGGCGGGATCGCGGTCGAGACGGTCACCGAAGACGCGCACACCTCGCTGCGTCTACAGCGGAATGGTTGGAACACAGCCTACATCAACATTCCGCAAGCCGCCGGACTGGCGACCGAAAGTCTTTCCGGGCACATTGGCCAGCGCATCCGCTGGGCGCGCGGCATGATTCAGATCCTCCGCCTCGACAATCCGCTCTTCGGCCCTGGACTCAAGTTTCCTCAGCGGCTGTGCTACTTCAACGCCATGCTGCACTTTTTGTATGCCGTGCCCCGTTTGATCTTCCTCACCTCGCCATTGGTTTATCTGCTGTTGGGCCACTCGAACTTCTTTGGCTACTGGGTCACCATTTTCGCCTATGCTCTGCCGCACATCCTGCTCTCGAATCTGACGAACTCGCGCATGCAGGGCCGTTACCGCTTTTCCTTTTGGAACGAAATCTACGAGGCAGTGCTGGCCCCCTACATTCTTCTGCCCACCCTCGTGGCGCTGATCAGTCCGGGCAAAGGCAAGTTTAATGTCACCGCCAAGGGCGGCTTGGTGGAGACGACTTACTTCGATCGCCGCATGGCGTGGCCGTATCTGTTCCTGCTGGGATTAAACGTCCTGGGTCTGGCCGTTGCGGTTCCGCGTTTTCTCTATTGGAACGTGGACCACCAGGGCACGGTGCTGCTGAACGTATTGTGGACGCTCTACAATGTCATGATTCTCAGCGTTGCTACCGCTGTGGCCTGCGAAACCCGGCAACGCCGTGCCGACGTCCGCGTCGATGTGGAAACGCCATTCGCGCTGCTGTTGGGCAACAATCAAATTGTCCGGGGTTCCACCCTCGATCTCTCCAACAAGGGGGTGCAGGCTGAGTTGGAAGAGTCCTGCCCGGTGAAGGTAGGTGAGGCGGTACGGTTTGTTCTTGCCTCGCCCACCGCCGAAGCCACGTTTACAGGATATGTGGTCGGCAAGAATGGGCTAAACCTGCGGGTGCGCCTAGACACCCTCTCTCTTGCCCAGGAAGAGGCGCTCACGCGCCTGCTGTACTCGCGCGCCGATAGCTGGATTGGCTGGCGCGACCAGCGCGCCAGTGACCGGCCTTTGCGCAGCTTGTTCCTGATCTTCCGTATCTCGCTGCGCGGCTTCGCGCTCGCGGTCAGTGGGCTGTTGTCCCGCGGACCTGCGGCGCCCTATTCGGCGGCCGAGCAACGTGCCCGCGAAGTCAAAGCGAGAGCGGTTGCCAGTGGAGTGCAACGAGCCTTGATCTTCGCAATTGCGATGGTGCTCCTCAGCAACTTCAGCAGCCTGCGGAGCAACGCGCAGGAGTTGCGCTCGAAGGCCGGCCAATCGTCTCCTTCGGCGGGCAGCGCCGAGTTTTCCGATGTCTATGACCTGCCAGCGTTGGGACAGCGGAAACCGGTTTTGCTGCGCGGCGCTGAAGCAGAATTCCGGCTCAACTTCGGGATTCCCATTACCAAGGTGGTCAGCAGCGCAACTCTGATACTGCGTTACCAGGCGGCACCGGAGCTGGTGGCCGGAGACAGTAAGATTCAGCTGCGCCTGAATGGCGCTGAACTCCAACCGGTTCCCATCGTGCAATCCGGCGAGGGAACGGCTTCGGAGGCGAGCATCTCGTTACCCGCCGACCTTCTGACCAGCGACAACGAACTGGTGTTTCACCTGCTGGGAAGACTCTCGGGCACTCCCGACAACGCGCCCGTGTTGACCCGGATTGAGGGCAGCACGCAAATTGCATTGGCAGGCAGCATTCTTCCCTTAGCGAACAATCTAGGGTTACTGCCTGCACCCTTTTTCGACCGCTCCAACAACCGGCCGTTGCAACTGCCCTTCGTCTTTGCCACCCAACCATCGCGTTCGGCCTTGAAGGCTGCTGGAATTGTGGCCTCCTATTTCGGTGTGATGACCGATAACCGGGGCGCTCATTTTCCCACGTATATCCGCGATCTTCCGGCGGGCAACTGCGTTTATTTTGTCGAGCGTTCGGCGGACCAGTCGCCCGCTTTGAAGCTCGCCGAGCTGCACGGACCGGTCATCGCCATGCGCAGCAACCCCACCGACAATTACGGGAAGGTGCTAGTGGTGATGGGTAACTCAGGAGAGGAGTTGCTGACCGCCGCGCGCGCTCTGGCGCTGCAACAATTCGTGCGCTCGGGTGATTCCTCCACCATTACGGATTTCCGGCCCGCTCCTCCCCTGTCGCCCAACACGGCGCCACGCTGGCTGCGCACCGATCGGCCGGCGCCCATTGCGGATTATGCAAGTCAGGACCAATTGCAGGTCTACGGCACCGGCGCTGTCGATATCTATTTCCGTGTCCCTCCCGATCTGTATTTCGGCGACAAGGAGACGATTCCACTGCACCTGAAATATCGCTATGGTGGCATAACCAGCGGAAATGTAGGCACCCTTACCGTGAAGCTCAACGGTGCGTTCGTGGGTGCAGTCCGGCTTTCCGCGTCGGCCCTGAGTGCGACCCAGGTGCTGAGTACAACTTTGCCGGTTCCGGTGGGCGCGTTCAGCGATTTCGGCAATACGCTGACGGCGGAGTTCTCTTTCGGCGGTGAGGGTCCAAGCCGACAGACATTAGAGCCGGAAAATCTCTTCGGAGCCATCCAGAAGGACTCCACTCTCGACTTGCGCGGCATTTCGCACTTTGCGGAGCTGCCCAACCTGGCGCTGTTCTCCGATGCGGGCTTCCCGTTTACACGATTTCCAGATCTCTCACGGACCGCAGTAGTGCTTCCCAACGCCGCCACTGCGGAGGAGGTCTCGCTTTATCTTGCTGTGCTTGCAGCGATGGGTGCGCACACCGGGTACCCCAGCATTGGCGTGGAGGTTGGTAGCGCCAGCAATCTCGGCGAATTCCGCGGGCGCCATCTTTTGGTCATCGGAACTCCCAGTGACCAGCCGCTCATTCCTCGTTGGGAGAACAAGATGCCGCTGACGATGGATAGCGCCGGGTTCCAGATTCGCGAGACGAACACTCGTCTGGAAACTGCGAAGGGATGGCTCGACGAAGAATTCCGCAACCAGCGTCAACAGCTTGCGGACCTACTGAACGGTCCGACACTTCCAAGCGGCGTGGCTGCGGAATTCGAGTCGCCGGAGGAGAGCGGGAGGACGGTCGTGCTGCTGGCAAGCCGCGATGCGAGCGCTGCTGGGGCACTGTCCGCATATGTGATGCCGGCCGGCTTGGAAGGCCGCGTTTCCGGCAATCTATCTTTTATAAATAACGAGCGCTTTGAGTCTTTTCAGTGGAACCAGCGGCCCTACTTTATCGGCGATCTCGGCTGGCTCGGCCTGACGGTTTTCTGGATAACGCGTTATTACGTCCTGCTCCCGATCGGGATTCTGGCTCTCAGCCTTGTACTCGCCGGCTGGATGAACGAAGGCCTGCGGCGGAAGGCGGCGCTGCGACTGCGAGTGCAAAATTCATGAAGGTTCTCCTCACAACCCGGGTGGTAACGGTCCTCGGGATGATTGCGTGCTGCGTGACGCCCTTGTCGGTGGCCCGCGCCCAGCAGCCCTGGCCGCTGTGGCAAAGCTACCTGGAGCGGTTTTCTGATCCGCAGGGAAGGCTGATCGAGCGCCGTGGAGGCGAGCGCACAACTTCGGAGGCGCAAGCTTACGGATTGTTTTTTTCCCTGGTGGCGAATGATCGTGAGCGCTTCGACCGCATTCTGGGTTGGACGGAAAGCAATTTGACGCAAGGGGGTCTTTCCAAATCGCTGCCCGCCTGGCTGTGGGGAGAGGGTCCGCAAGCAACCTGGGGCGTGCTTGATCGGAACTCCGCGGCTGACGCCGATCTGTGGATGAGTTATACGCTGTTGCAGGCAGCCCGGCTATGGAAAGACAAGCGTTATTCCGTGTTGGGTAGCGGTTTGGTACGCCTGATCGAGGCACACGAGGTTCTGGAACTTCCGGGCTTCGGGCCGATGGTGTTGCCTGCGCCTCACGGCTTTCACGACGGCGAGGAATACCTCTTGAATCCCAGCTACGTGCCACCGCAACTGGTCCGCGCGCTTGCAGCCGAGTTTCCCAACAGCATCTGGAGCAAAGTCGAAGACGTCCTGCCAGCGTTTCTCGAACAAAGTGCCTCTGCCGGGTTTGCGATGGACTGGGTGGCGTATTCGCATGGGATGTTTCGCGCAGCGAAGGGGCCGGGAGACATAGCAGGCGGTAGCTATGACGCGGTTCGCGTTTATCTATGGGCGGGCATGCTGGCGCAAGGCACACCCGGCCGCGAGGTCATCTTGCACGCTTTCTCAGGCATGGGAAGCTACCTCCGGCAGCACAATGTGCCTCCTGAGCGGCTTTCACCGCAAGGCCGAGTGCTTCAACCTGACGGCACTATCGGCTTTTCGGCGGCTGTTCTACCTTATCTTGCCGCATTGTCTGATCAGCAAGCACTGCAGAAGCAAAAGGCTCGCTTGGCCGCCGGCCTAAGCAGCACGACCGGTTTGTATGGTGCGACGCCGACCTATTACGACCAGAATCTTGCTCTTTTCGCTACTGGCTGGAGTGAGGGACGGTTTCGCTTCAACCGTGACGGTCAGTTGCAGGTCTCATGGAGTAAATGATGAAACGAATCTGTCCGTTCATCCTGGCGTTTCTGGTTCTGGTGCTGCTGTCGGGTGTGGTGGCATCGGCGGGTTCCGCAGCTACCGATTTGTTGCTCGCCAAAGCGCGCTCTCTCGAAGGTCGCGGGCGGCTCGATTTGGCGGCGCAGAGCTGGCAGCAGGTCCTGATGGCCGACCCCAATCAGCCGGAAGCGCTGGCCGGACTGGCGCGCTGGGCCAAGCAGAATGGCCAGACCGAGGAGGCACAGCAGTATCTCGATCGCTTGCGCAAAGTCGACCCCAATGATCCCGAGATCGCGCGCATCCAGGCGCTGAAGATCATTGGGCCCAAGCAGCGCGCCCGGCTGCAGGAGGCCGGCAGATTGGCGGGCGCGCATCAGTACGAAGACTCCATGCGCCTCTATCGCGAAGTCCTGGGAGACAATCCGCCTCCCGGTGATTGGGCGATCGCCTATTACGAAACCGAGGCTGCGACTGCGGATGGATATCCCGCCGCGGTGGTGGGACTTCGTCGTTTGGCACAGCAGTTTCCAAGTGATATGCAGTATCGGTTGTGTCTGGGTCGCTTGCTGACCTACCGTCCGGCGTCGCGCATGGAAGGCGCGCGCCTGTTGGCTTCCATTCCCCCAAGTAGTGCGGAGACCGGAGCCGCCCGCGAAGCCTGGCGTCAGGCCTTGGTTTGGGAAGGGGCGACTCCCGCGGTTGTGGCGTCACTTCGCGAATATCTCAAGCGTTACCCTGACCCCGAACTCGCGACGTACTTGAAGAAGGCGGAGCAGACGCAGACCGGAGTTGCCACCGTTGTCCGCAGCCGTGAAGAGCAACTCGGCTATGAGGCCCTGAATGCCAATAATCTGCCTGAAGCAGAGGCGCAGTTCCAGGCAGTATTGAAACGCGATCCAAGAAGCGCCGGCGCTCTGGCGGGTTTAGGCTACGTGCACATGAAGCAGCAGGATTTTGCCGGAGCCGTGAAGTATTTCGAAGCGGCCAAAGCCGTGGCTCCAGGCGAATCGCGGATTGGCAGCTCCTTGGAGACGGCACGCTTCTGGGAACTGATGCAACAGGGCAGCAATGCGCTAGCAACCAACCAGATCGAGCTGGCGCAAAGTTATTTCCAACAGGCAGTCACTTTGCGTCCCAAGAATGCGGAGGCATTGCAAGGTTATGCTGGGACGTTGATGAAGCAGGGTGAAGCACGCTCGGCAATCGCGATCTATCTCCGGATGACAGAGTCGGCTCCGGAGAATCCGGAGGGCTGGCGTGGCTTGCTACGCGCGCAAATGCAAGCCGGCGACACAGCGGGCGCCGCCCAAACGGTGACGCGTATTCCCTCCAGCACCAGATCATCGCTGGCAAGAGACCTGGACTTCTTGACGTTGGAGGCTTCCGTCTATGCAGCAGCGGGCCAGGATGACGAGGTCCAGAAGCTGGTGCAGCAGGCCGTGCTGATTGCCAACGCGCAGCCGCTCACTCTGACGACGGACATTCGGCTCGAGCTGGCGGGACTATTGCTGCAGAATGGACAGTCGCAGCAAGCTGTCGGCATCTACCTGCGAGTCACGGAATCGCATCCTGAAAACGTTGATGCCTGGCAAGGACTGGTGGCGGCCTATCTGCAGCAACACGACAATCCCCGGGCAATCGCGGTTTTGCAACACATGCCAAAGACGGCATACGACTCCGCCATCCAGAAACCCGGGTTCTTGCTGTCAATCGCATCGGTTTATGAAGCCCAGGGCCAGCATGAGACGGCGGAGGAGTTCGTGCTCCGGGCGATGCAAATCGAATCCAAGGAAGGCCATGAAATCACAGTTACAACCCAGCTTGCGCTGGCGAACATCTGGCTTGCCGAGGGCCGCAATGACGAGGCCAATAAGCTCCTCCGTCCGCTGATAGAAAAAAATCCCGATAGCGCCGAGGCTTGGAAAGGCTACATCGCCGCCCTGCACCAGGAAAAGAACGATGCAGCGGCCCTCGCTCAATCCGAGCAGCTACCCGACGCTGTTGCTCAGCGGCTGAAGAATGATACTGGGTATTTGAGCCTGATGGCGGCCGTCAATGCTGGTGTGGGGCAGTATGACGAAGCCTTGCGGTTGTTAAAGCAGGCAATGTTCCATTACGAACTTGCCCGCCAACCTGTACCTGTCGACCTGGAAGTGCAACTCGGCTGGCTGCTCCTGGACTCCCAGACGGACGAGCGCGAACTTTACAAGTTGCTGGTGGGTGCCACATCGCGGCGCGACCTGTCTAATGCCCAGCGGCGTGATTTCGAGGGCATCTGGGCGGCATGGAGTTTGCGCCAGGCGGAAGCTGCCCGCCTCGGAGGCGACATCGACCGTGAGATAACGATACTGGAAGCTGCGCTTCGTGCACTTCCTTTCGATAATCAGGTTCGTGGGAGCTTGGCCTCCGCTCTATTACAGAAAGGCGACATCCATCGCTCCTACGCTCTGTACAAAGCGTGGGGGCTGAAGGGCGGTGATGTAAACGACTATCGCGGAGCCATTGGCGCTGCGATGACGCTGCACGAAGATGCTCAAGAAGAAGCCTGGCTGCGAGAGGCGTTACGTCAGTGGCCAAGTAACCCGCAGGTGCTGATGCTCGCCGCTAGCGTGGCGCAAGATCACGGCGATTTCGACAAAGCGAAACGATACTGGCAACAGGCGCTGAGATCCTTGCCAGCCGATCAAAATCAGCAGCTATCGGGTCTGCCGGGAGTAATGCCCGCGGCCCCGCACGACGGACGTTCCATGCAAGACCTGGCGAGGACCCTGATGCCCGGGGAGCAGCTTCCGGACCCCAATAGCACAAGCAGCCCGCTCCCGCCTCCGTTGACCGTCTCTCCGGCTCCGCAGTTTGTAATCCCGCAGCCGGCTTCAGACATGCCGTCTCCGAGTACAACGCCCTCCAAGCCGACGAGCAAGAATGTGCCTCAGGGAAGTCGTCACTCGAAGCCTGCGGCAACCACGCTAGGGGGCTCGCCGGCTGCGACGAGCATTCGTCCGATCTCGCAAGTTAGCGTGCAGCCGGGCGGAGCCGCCGAATCTGCCAATGACCCTCAGGACGAGACCGCGGCGCAGGCTGGCGTGCCGCAACCGGGAACGTTACTTCCGCCTCCGGCGCAATTGCTGCCGGCTTACCCGGCCGCCAATTCTGCTGCAGAGGCTCCTTCCGCTCAAAGCTACGTGGCTGGCCAGCAGTCGCAACGAGAAGAAATCGAGGCCCAGATAGCCGCCATCGAGGGACGCAATAGTCCCTTCCTGGGAGTTGGCGGTTTGATTTCCGATCGTTCCGGCCAGGCAGGCTTTGAGCGCTTGATGGATCAGGAAGCCGACCTCGAAGCGAGCATCGTCGTCAACCAAACACTGCGCCTGACGGCAGTTGCCCGACCCGTGTTTCTTGATTCCGGGGTTCCCGACGGCACCTCGGCTTATCGTTTCGGGACCGCACCGGTGGGCGCAATCTTTGCCTCGCAATCGACCAGTGGGCTGGCGGGCGAAATCCAACTCTCGACCGAGAACTTTGGATTGCGCCTGGGTGCGTCGCCTACCGGATTTCCGGTGTACAACTGGCTGGCGGAACTCGCTGGCGCATAGGAGGCGGTCCCATTACGGTTTTGCTGAATCGCGACAACGTAAAGGACACGTTATTGTCCTATGCCGGCGCGACCGATCCGGCGTCGGGGGTGGTCTGGGGCGGAGTGATGGCCAACACCGCCGCCCTCCAGGGCAATTGGGGAGGCGCGGGTAACGGATTGTACGGCAGCATGGACTATCAATTACTGCAAGGCAAGAACGTCGCGCAAAACTATCGCATCGCGGGCGATGCCGGCGCCTATTGGAGAATTGTGTCGCGCCCCTACGGTTCGCTCACCATCGGCGCGAACATGTTCGCCATGCACTACAACAAGGACCTGCGTTACTTCACCTTGGGACAGGGTGGATACTTCAGCCCACAGGAGTACTTCCTGTTCAATACGCCCATTCGTTGGGTAGGAAATTACAAGCGCGACTTTGAATACTCGATAAGCGGCAGCCTTGGATCACAGCAGTTTCATGAAGACACGACGCCCTTTTTCCCCAATAATCCAGGACTCCAAGGCAATCCCGGGCCGTATTACCCGTCACAAACCGTCACCAGCGTGAACTACAATTTTTCCTTCCGCGGCGACTACCGCCTGCCAGGAAGTTGGTATCTTGGAGCATTCGTCAACTTCAACAATGCGCGGGACTATGCGCAGCAAACCTTTGGATTCAACGTGCGCTATCTTTTCAATAATGCACCCATGACTCCCGAGACCCCGGTACCCACGATTCCCGATTGGCGGGGATTTCAACCGTTCAGGTTGCCGGAGTAGCAAGTCTGAAAATCGCATGGCCGCTGAAGCAATGCAGCAAAATTCATTCGCTGCAAAAGCGGGAGTGGGCCCTAAAACTGCTCGGGGCAGAGCCACCTGTTGTGGCCTGAGGCGCATACGATACTGGTCGAAGTTCTTATCTGGAAAACTAGCCCGGATCAAGAAAGCAATCCGCATGGTGCCGCACGGGCAGCAAAAGGGAATTAGATCCGCAATCTTCGCCGAATGGAGGGCGCATTGCGAATGCTGCGCCAGAAAGAGCAATCAAGAATTCTGGCGCTCGGCTACTGGGCAGTAATCGAGGTCTAGGGCGACGGCCTCAAACGTCCGAATCTTGGGCGCCCCATCAATCACCTTGGAAAAGATCTTCAACACCTGCGAATAGACATTGGCATCGTAGGCTTCAGCGTTGCTCTGGTTCTCCCACAGGCTGATTGAAATCCGTTCCAGATCGCCGGGGTTGGACAACGTGATTTCGCCCTTGAAACCTCTCTGCTTGCGAAGTAAAGGAAGGATCTCGTTCTTGAGCGTTTGGGCGAACTCAGCCGCCAGGTCGAGGGACTTCAAGCGGAAATGGACACTACGTGCGAACATCTTCAACCTCTCGCTAGTCTAGGGTGTTTCCCGGCTATTTCGGACTCCGCCTGCAGCCAGTCCTCGAAGTCATGGCCATCTTCACAACCCCGTTCCTCATAAAAGCGATACGCGCGTGCCCGGATTAACTCCTGAAAATCTTCTTCCCAATACTCGAACTCGCGCCTTGCTCCCGCCGATCGTTCAGTCTCCTCTTGGGAGCGCAGGTGGATTCGGCGAATCTTTCCGGAAATTGTCTTGGGCAGCTCCGCGAACTCGATCCGGCGTATCCGTTTGTAAGAGCCCAGACGCTTACGGATGAATACAAAAATCTCGTGTGCCACCGCTGGTGACGGTGGCACATCTGGCTTCAGGGTGATATAGGCCTTGGGCACATTCCAACGGATCGGGTCCGGCGCCGGCACCACAGCGACTTCCGCGATCGCAGGATGCTCAAGCAGCGCGCTCTCCAGCTCGAACGGACTGATGCGATAATCTGACGACTTGAACAAGTCATCATCACGCCCAACATAGGTATAGTATCCGTCGGTGTCGCGGCTGGCGACGTCAGCAGTGTGATAGCGGCCACCCTCCATGACCCTCGCGGTCAGCTCCGGATCGCCTGCGTAGCCAGCCATCAAGCTGATGGGCGCGGGGTCTATCCGGACGCAGATTTCACCATCGACGCATTCGTTCCCGTCGGCGTCCAGCAAAACGATGTCGTGTCCCGGTGAAGGAACGCCGGCGGCACCAGGCTTCACCGTCTGCCCCGGGAAGTTGCCGATGACCAGCACGGTCTCGGTCTGTCCGAAACCGTCACGAATGGTCAGGCCCCATGCCTGTCTGACTTTCTCAATGATTTCCGGATTGAGCGGTTCTCCGGCGCCCACCAGTTCCTTGCACTTAACCGGATACGCACCCAGGTCCTCGAGCACCAGCAGACGCCATACCGTTGGGGGTGCGCAGAGCGTGGTGACCTCGTAGCGAGAGATCATTTCCAGCGTCTTCTTAGCCTCGAATCGGGTGTAGTTGTGCACGAAGATGGTTGCGCCTGCATTCCACGGTGCGAAGAAGTTGCTCCACGCATGCTTGCCCCATCCCGGAGAGCTGATGTTGAGGTGGACGTCGTCGGGACGCAAGCCGATCCAATACATAGTTGCCAGATGACCTACGGGATAGCTCTGATGGGTGTGCAATACGAGTTTCGGCTGGGCGGTGGTGCCGGAGGTGAAGTACAGCAGCATGGGATCGGTCGCGTTCGTTGCTGCGTCGGGGACGTAGGTTTCAGCTTCCCGATACGCGTCCGGATATGAGATCCAACCGGGGACGGGCCCATCCACGACGATTCGCGAATACTCGCCGGGCAGCTCCGAGAATCTGCCGGTGAAGGCAGCATTGGTGATCACGTGGCGCGCCTGTCCCCGGATAAGGCGGTCCCTAAGATCGCCGGGGGTAAGCAAAGTCGCCGCCGGAATCATGATCGCTCCCAATTTCATGGCGGCCAGCATGACTTCCCACATGGCTACCACGTTGGGCAGCATTACGATGATGCGATCGCCGCGGCGAACCCCATTTCTGCGCAGAAAGTTGGCTACCTGATTCGAGCGCCGCGACATTTGGTCGTAGCTCAGTTTCCACTCCGAGCCATTTTCGTCCACGATCCACAATGCCGTCTTCTGATTGCCCCGGGCGTAGCCGTCGAAATAATCCAGCGCCCAGTTGAACTGCGTAAGCTGGGGCCAGCGGAACTTCCGGTAAACGAATTCATAGTCGGTGCGATGTTGCAGGAGAAAGTCGCGCGCACTGAGGAAAGCATTGAGGTCCGGATTCGACGGGGTTGGAGTCATTGGGGCAAGCTCCCGTTTCCGCAGCTTCCATTATGTTGAGTGGGGGCGCCAGAAGCCTCACATCAGCACGGCAAAGCTGGGAAAATTAGAACAGCTCTCCGTTCTCTTGCTTCTTAGAGTCACCTTATCGGTCACCCGCCGTAAGGTCTGCCTGCGGGGAGAAACGCAGGTCAGGAAGAAGTAGCCCACAGGGATTTCCAGTGTCAGTCTTTGACAGATGCCTTTGCATCTGCTTCGAGAAATCCCTCCGGAAGCTGCTCGTCCAGTGTCACGAATCAGCGGGTCGCTGTCAGTGACGGCGGTCACGGCACAAGGAGGGCCATTTTGACGAAAACCCTTGTCCTCAGCTTTGACCCCGGGACCGGCTTGAGACATCTTCAAGGAAGCACTTCTCAGCAATCCGAAGCGGGATCCCGGGACAGATCACTGGTGAAATGCGGGATCTCCTCACCATCAATCCAAACGCATTAGCACAGGGATGAGTCATTTCCCATTTGGACCACAGAGTTTCATTCCACGGTATTTTGCCAACAGGCGATCGATAATATCCAGCAGGACCTGCGTCGGCTGACCTTTAGCCAGGAACCCATCCGCAAACTCCAGGCCTGGGGGCTTCTCGATTGCCGCCGAAATGATGAGAATCGGAACTTCCGGTTTCAGTTCCTTCATTTCTCTGGCAATCTCGGTCCCGCTCTTGCCGGTTAGAAAATGGTCGGCGATTACCAACTCGATGGGATTCTGTTTGAAAAGCTCCAGGCCGTCTTCACCTGAGTTGGCCGTCAGCACGTTGTAACCTTCACTGCCGAGCAGGAGCTTTCTCACCCGCAGCGCGATGTCAGCGTCGTCAATACACAATATAACCGGGCGCCTCGCAGCGGTGGATGATGAGGTCGAGTTCATGGCCGTTCCTTCTCTGCCCGGGTAAAGGTGCGGGCGCGTGCGGTGATCGGCCTAAATGCCGGCCAGCTTTTGAATGGCAGACATATTCTGGATCAGCAAAGTGGAACCATGGAGTTCCGCAATGTGCTGCTTGCGAAAAGTGGCCAGAGTGCGCGTGACGGTCTCGCGCGACATGCCGATGATTTGCGCGATCTCATCGTGGGTCAAGGCCACCTTGATTCCGTGGGCCGTGGCCATCCCGGAATCGTCGCGCGACCAATCCAGCATCAAGCGGGCAACTCGCTCGGAGGCTGAACTCATGGTGAACGAGCGGAGCTGCTGGTACGCCTGTTGGCACTCGCGGCCCACCTGCATTGCTGCATGCATGCAGGCATCGCCGTGTTCCGTCAGGAACCTAAGAAAGTCGTCCCGCTTGACAAAGTTTAGTTGGCAGGGTTGGCCAGTTTCCGCAGTGGTCTCGTGCGGGATGCCAGAAATGGTTGCGTTCAACCCTAACACCTCTCCCGGCTGCGCAACCTTTAGTATGAGGGTGTGGCCGTCCTTGGAGCTGGCTGACAATTTCACCCGGCCTTTACAAAGAATGTAAATGCCGCGGCAGGTTTGCCCTTCCACGAACAGCGTCGCCCCGGCGGGATGCGCGAGCGTGAACTTAATAGGTTGGAACGCTTCCATTACTGATTTCGGCAAATGGCAGAAAAAGCCCCCAGAACACAACTTACAGGAGAGGCAGTCTTCCACCAGTTCCATCCCGTAGGGTGAGTGCACCCTTGGAGCCGCGCGTCGCGCGGGACCGGTAATTGGGCCCCGCTCTTCCAATTGCGTGGGGCTGAAGGCGCTGGTATCAACTTCGCCGCTCTTCTTAATTGGGGCAAGCAATTTTCCAGAAATGGCGACGCTACTTGCTAACATTGAGCCTCCGTATAGCGTATAGGCAGGTGCTCTCAGGTGCGCTAAGGGAGGAAAGACTTCAGATGAGCTGACTTAGTTCAGGGAACCTGAAAGAGGAGGGGAACTGCTCACTCAATCTTGACCCTATGCCCTGGTTGCCAGCTTGTCAAATCCTGCGCGATCCTTGTCCCGGTCCTGACGATGCTCCTGCGCTTCGTGCCGGTGAATGCATCGCAATCCTTCCAGTCGGAACCCCATATTGCGCAGAGCCAACAGCAGTGGATGAAAGAGGGTAAAGCTTGCTCTGCCGGGCCGACCGCCACCGAGTCACGCCCTTTCCAGAAAGTATACCGGCTCAACCGGTATAAGTCTGGTCAAGATTGACCACCCAGCACATTCTTACTTATTGCTGCGGTTCTTAACGGTGGTGAGGTTGCCGTTTACCGCTACTGTCCGCGGTCAGCGATTCTTCGGTGCGACCTTTTCGTCCCTGTTCTCCACGTTTTCTCCGCTCGTTTGGCTGTTCAAATTGATTGTGAGCGACAAGGTCTCCCCTTAGTTACCCTTCTTCTCCATCATCTGCTGGCGCTCCTGTTCTCGTATCTGCTGCCACTTCTGGTATTGCGCCGGAGTCAGGATAGGCTGCAGCTTGCTGTCGGTGTCTTCGCCGATCTTGTGCATCTTCATCGCCTTCTGCATCGGGCGCAGGGAGGTGTCAGATTTGAGGGCCTCAAGCTTTGGCGCCTCTTCCATCAGGATCGGTTTGACCTCTTGTTTTTGCGCCGGAGTGAGTTGCAACTCCGCCGACATCTTCTCCAGCTTGGCAGCGGTCTGGGCCATATTGCCTTGGCCGGATGCGCCCATCGCGCCCTGAGCGAATATCGCGGGCGCGCACGGCGTAATCGAAAGCAGAATCAAGCACAGCGTTATCGAAAGTTTCGTCACATTTTTCTCCATGGAATACATGAATCTTTGGGTTGTGTGCGGTGCGTTGGCGGTCCATTGCATTGGCTGTTCTCCCCCAGCACGGCACGATGCGACAGTATAAATCCCCCTGCCGTGCCATTCATTACAGCGGGAGCCATCGGCGCCCTCAGTGCTTAGCTGCAGAGGCCACATCTTTGGTGAAAGGTCTCTCCCGTTTGACGCCGTCTCCAGAAGCTAGCGCGCTGTCATTGTTCGACAGCTCTATACACTGTCCGCCCTGCGTTGCATCGTCGAATCCGAAGATCGTAGACACCGGATGTTGTGAGCACACGGTGGTGGAGCATTGCCCAGCCTGGGTGAAGAAGGCACTGTCAGCCGGGACCCCAACGCCCTCGATCGACTCGCCTAACGGACAGGTACAGGTCGCAACCTCAACTCCGTTGATCTTTCCCGCGCGGACGCACTTAAAGCTGAAGCAATTGGCAAGCTGAGCACCCTGCATTTGGTCCTTGCCACACAGCAGAGCGGGCGCGTCAACCGTCTGCCAATTGCTGAGTTCCTGCGGTTGTTCAGACTTGATCGAATACCCCGACCACACAGTAGCGGCGCTGTTTGTTTCGCAACTGCCTGTCATGTTTCCACCAGCCACATCCACAATGTCATCTCCGCGGTAAAGCGGGCATGTGCAAGCTGCCGCTGGGAAAAACGCCTGGCCGTTGGCCGTATTCACCAGGATCTGTCCTCCGGTGGGGGTGCAGATCGCCGCCGCGCACAAGGCGTAATCGCTATTGCAAATTCGATAGTCGTGATTAAACACTTGCCCGAAGGCAACCGGGCATAAGAGCCCTAGCATAAGCATAGCTAGTGCTGGGACGAGACTGAGGGAAGACTCTTTTGATAGGCGCATTGACCCTCCTTTTAGCTACCGGCCCTCGTGGCAGACGCTTACCAGTAGTTCTGGATTTTCGTTTTCAACCCGAGAGTGGCCGGGTACACCACAGAACTCCATAGTCGCGGGTACACAAGGAGTTGAGCACTTTAAGGGAAGTTGGTCTGCCCAAGTATGCTCACTTTGGTGGTATTTTACTGTACCACCCTTAGGGATGCGTACGGCGCCGCCGAAACCTCTTGCCTTTCATGCGTTTGGGCTTTTGCGGGTGCTGGGCCGTCAAAGGCCGGAGCGCTAGTCTAAGGCGCGAGACAGGTCAATATCATCTTGAAGAAGCATTTCGCCAGGAACTGTTTCGCCTTATCAACCAATACCTCAGCTTTCCCGAAGACGCCACCCTGGTCACGATCGTCTGTTGGAAGAGAGCGCCGCTTGAGTCGGGCCAACGTTCTTGCGGAGGACACCATTCCCGAGGTCCTCTATCCTACTGCTCGATAGTCGTCTCCGACTTGGGTGGCTTCTGCGTCACCTGCTGAGGACTCGGCAGTTGCGAACGATCCCAGCCTCCACCCAGGGCCTCCACCAGCGCCACGGCGTAGGCCATCTGTTCCACCTGAAGACTGTTGAGAGTCTGCTGGTTCGACAGTAGCGTGGTCTGGGCAATCAGCACGTCGACATAGGGATCAATGCCGTTCTCGTACCGGGCCTGTTCGAGCTTGAGGTAGGTTTCAGAAGAATTCACTGCCTGCTGTTGCTGCTGGGTCTCCTTGGACAGAATGCGGACCTCGGCAAGACCATCTTCCACCTGCTGGAATGCAGCAAGCACGGTCTGGCGGTAACTGGCTAGATCGGCCTTGTAGGTCGCAACATATTGCTGGACAGTGGCGCGGCGCAGGCCAGCGTCGAAGATGGTTTCCGAGATCGACGCCCCGACGGACCAGAAGCGGGCTGGCCATGAGAACCAATTTGCGAAGGACGAACTGTCAAAGCCACCTTCCGCGCTCAACGTCAGGTTCGGATAATACGCTGCATACGCGATGCCGATTGCCGCGTTGGCTCCGGCCATGGTGCGTTCGGCGGCGGCGATATCCGGCCGGCGCTCGAGGAGCTGCGAGGGAACGCCAATCGGAATCGGAGGTGGAGCAACCGTCATTGGCTTCACAGGAATAGAGAAAGTGGAGGGTGACTTGCCTATGAGAACGGCGATGGCATGCTCGTATTGGGCTCGCGCGATTCCAACATTGGTTGCCCCGGCCTCCACGCTCTGTAGCGTGGTTTCAGCTTCGACTACCGAGATCTGGTCGTCAACGCCCGTTTCATAGAGTGCACGAGTCAGCTCAAGTGCCTTCTGGTCCGCCTCCACCGTATCGTTGTAGATCTGTTGCAGCTGGTCCTGGCCGCGGATCTCAAAGAAGTACTCCGCCAAACTGGCCTGCTCGGTGAGACGCTCGTTCTCGAGGTCCGCCGCGCTGACCTGGGCGGCGTATTGCGATTCGCGCACGGTGTTGCGGACCTTGCCCCAAAGGTCCGGCTCCCAGGACGCTTCGACCGGCAGGGTAAATAGCGAGGCGCTGACTTGCGATCGGGAACTCGAGGCTGTTCCAGTGGCGGTCGTTTTGGTGTTGTTTGTCCCGCTCGAGTTCGCCGAGGCTCCCGCGCGGGTCGCCGACGGGACAACGGAAATGGTTGGAAAGTATTGTGAGCGGGCCTCGCGCACTATGGCGCGAGCTTCCATGAAGTTCTCGAAGTACTGCTTGATGTTCTGGTTGTTTATATCCAATTGTTCTTCGAGGGCGTTCAACTCGCGATCGTTGAAGATCTCCCACCATTTGCCGCGCAACTTGGCATCGGCAGGCTGCGCCACTGTCCAGCCTTCAGTTTCCTTGAACTGGCTGGGTGATTCCTTGTAGACCGCTGCCGGCGCCTGCGTCACGGGTGGATGGTATTTCGGTCCCACCACGCAGCCCGATAGCATTAACAAGAGCGCCGCCGCACACAGTCCACTCGTGCAGCCGGCTGGTTTTCGTCGGAAAATAATCATGCCGTTTTTCCCTAACCAACGATTCGTCTCAGTCCAACGTGCTAGCCGGCTTCCGGCGCTGGAGACGGAAGCGTGCCGTGGTGCTTGCTCTGCATTCGCAGCCGCAGCCGGTCGAACGCCAAATAGACGACCGGCGTTGTATAGAGCGTGAGCATCTGGCTCAGGATCAGCCCTCCCACAATCGTGATGCCCAGGGGCCGGCGGAGCTCATACCCCGTGCCCGTCCCCAGCGCCAACGGCAGAGCTCCTAATAACGCGGCCATCGTCGTCATCAGAATGGGACGGAAGCGCAACATGCACGCTTCGAAAATCGCGTCGATGGGCTTCTTTCCCTCCTGGCGCTCTGCCTCAAGCGCGAAATCGATCATCATAATGG
>PMWW01000008.1 GCA_003165795.1 Acidobacteriaceae bacterium | reverse complement strand
CTGCCGATTACCGAGCCCTCGGGCAACATGGTGGTGGATATCGGCGGCGGCACGACGGACATTGCCGTGATTTCGCTGTCGGGCATCGTCTACTCGCGCTCGGTGCGCATGGCCGGCAACCAAATGGACGAGGCCATTACCAATTATCTGAAGCGCAAATACAACCTGCTGATCGGCGAACGCACCGCCGAGGCCATCAAGATCCAGATCGGGTCGGCTTACCCGCTGGAGAAGCCGCTGACCATGGAGATCAAGGGCCGCAACCTGATCGAAGGCGTGCCTAAGACCATCACCATCGAGGACAGCGAAATTCGTGAGTCGCTCAGCGAATGCGTTTCAACCATCATGAACGCGATTCGCGTGGCGCTGGAACGCACGCCTCCGGAGTTGTCGGCCGATATCAGCGACCGCGGTATCGTGCTGACCGGCGGTGGCGCTCTGGTAAAGAACCTGGACAAGCGCATCCGCGAAGAGACCGGTTTGCCGGTGTCGATTGCCGACGACCCGTTGTGCAGCGTGGTGCTGGGCACGGGAAAAATGTTGAGCGACTTTAAGCTGCTGCGCAAAATATCGATTGATTAGGGGTCGTTCAACGCCGGCGACAATATGGACACATTTCTCGGCCGCTATAAGAACCTCATCGTGCTGGCGGCCATTCTGTTCGCCCAAATCGTCGCTCTCGCAGTGCAGGTGCGGCGCCCGGCGCAGGAGGGCGAAACCCGTCTCATTCGTCTGTGGGCCATCTCCACCGTCACTCCCATCGAGAAAGCCGTGGTGCACAGTCAGGAGTGGGTACAGGACACCTGGACCACCTACGCCTACCTGCGCGGTGTCCGGCGCGAGAATCGCGAACTACGGGCCGAACTTGGCCGCATGAAGATCGACGACGCGCGCATCAGCGAAGACGCCCGCATGGCTCGCCGGGTTCAGGCACTGCTCGCCTTCAAAGAGCAATACGTCGACAGCACCATCGCCGCGCAAGTCATCGGCACCAGCGGCAGCGAACAGTCGCGCGTCCTCTACCTCGACAAGGGTTCGAACGACGGCATCACCCCCGACATGGCCGTCATCACTCCGACCGGCATTGTGGGCAAGATCGTGCAAGTGTTTCCCGACTCGTCGCAGGTGCTGCCCATCAACGATCAGTTCAGCGGAGTCGGCGCCGCGCTCAAGGACTCGCGTCTACAGGGCATTCTGAAAGGTGCTGCCAACGGCGCCACCACACTGCAATACATCATGAGCGATGAGAAGGTCGTTCCCGGCGAAGAAGTGATAACCAGCGGCGGCGATCGCATCTTCCCCAAGGGTTTACCCGTGGGAAGGGTGGTTTCGGTCGAGCCCGGCAAAGATCTCTTCCTCAACATTCGTGTGGTGCCATCGTCGCGGCTGGATCAACTGGAAGAGGTGCTGGTGGTCACCAAGATCACGGAGAAGATGCCGGACGCCAAAGATCTGGGACCTTTGCGCGCCTCTGATATTCTCGCCGAGCGGTTGCCGACGGTTCCCAGCAAGACCGAAGTAGATGCCGCCGGCAACGCCAAGCCCGGAGCCGCGACCGCCGGATCGGCGACTGGAACTGGAACTGGCGCTCATCCCACCGCCGGAACCGCAGCGAGCAAGCCGGTCAACGGTGCTGCGACGATCAACAAGCCTGGGGGAGCCGCAACCGCACCGCACACAGCCGCGCCAGGCTCAACGCCGGGAACCGGCGGAGTCGTGAAGCCGAAGCCCACGACCACTGGCACTCATCCCGCCGCCACCACCGCGAGGCCGTCGAACAGCGCAGCTCCAGTCACCACTGCTCCGAGTCAAGTCGGCTCGCAAGCCAATAGGAGTGCCCCAACCACCACCCCAAAGCATCCCAAGACCGAGTCCGCTCCGAACCCGAATTCCGATCAGTCCACCATTCCTCCCACAGGAGCGCCGCCGCAGCTATGAGCAGCCGGGTCATGCCTTTTCGCGGAAGCCTGACCTCACGGGAGCAGGTCTCGGTTTACGAGTTCAGCTGGGCGGCGATCATCTTTGTCCCCCTGATCGCAGTCCTGATCCAGATCTTCATTCCGGTGAGGGTCCGTTTCCTGCCGATTATCGATCTGCCGTTCCTGGTGACGATTTTCTTCGCCACGGCCCGTCGCAATCCGATCAGCGGATGCATTACCGGCTGCCTTATCGGCCTGACCCAGGACTTGTTCGCCGGTCCCAGCCATCCGCTGGGCATGTACGGCATCGCGTTGACGGTCATCGGGTATCTGGCGTCGTCGCTGGGCCTGAAGATCGATGTCGAGAATCCCGGCTCCCGCTTCTTGCTCACTTACGCCTTCTTCGTGATCCACCAGGGCGTGTACTACGGTGTGGCACATGGTCTTCTGCGCGAGGGCTTGCAGTGGAGCTGGAGCCACGTGGCAATTTCCGCCCTCGCCAACGCCGTGATCGGCATCTTCGTCTTCAAGTTCCTGGACAGGTTCAAACAGAGATAAGCCCCTCAGGGACGGCACTTGCCCGCTGAACCAGGTCGGAACCAGACGCATTACACCCTTTTTCCCCTGCTCGCTAGGCCCGAACCGGGCTACAATAGTGCAGGGTTTCCGATCCGTCACTTGCCACGAAATCGAGTGTATTTCTGCGACGCACCGCTTCGCCCGGCGGGTCTATCGCCAGGGAATACTCTGTCAGTTTCACAACATTGCAACTGTAGTTCCCCGGAAAGATGTAGTGGATGTTAGGTCGCGACGAAAAAGTCTCTCAGCTTCGGCTCACCGCAGTGCAGTACATCCTCCTGGGAATTTTTCTGGTTCTGGCCTTCGGACTGTGGCGGCTGCAGGTTGCCCGCAGCGACTACTACAACAACCTGGCCGAGCAGAACCGCATCAAGCAGGTGCCGATTCTAGCGCCTCGCGGCAAAATCCTTGACCGCGAGGGCCGCATCATCGTCGACAACTATCCATCCTTCTCGGTGCTGCTGCTGCGCGACCAGAAACGCGATTTGATGGCCGATGCCGACAAGATTGCAGTCGGGCTGCACATGCCGCCTGATGAGCTGCGCCTTCGTCTGAAGCGCATGGCCGCGGTGCCTGGCTATCAGCCGCTATTTCTGAAGGACGACATCACGCCCGACGAGCTGGCCTTCATCGAATCGCACAAAGCGGAGCTGCCCGAGCTCGACACCATCACGGTGCACCGCCGCTTGTATCCCAAGAACGGATTCATGGCGCACGTCATCGGCTACGTCGGCCAGGTGAGCGAAGACATGCTGACCCAGCCGCAATGGGAGCTCTATAACCCCGGCGACATTGTCGGCATGTCAGGCGTGGAGCAGTATTACAACGATATTCTGATGGGCAAGAACGGCTCACGGCAGGTGCTGGTCAACAGCCGCGGCAAGGAAGTGGGCACGCTCAGCGACGTGCAGGCCGTTCCGGGCAAACCGCTCAAGCTGACCATCGATCTCGACCTCCAAATCGCCGCGGAAGAAGCTCTGGAAGGCAAGCCCGGCGCGATCATCGCCATGGATCCGCGCACCGGCGAGATTCTTGCCCTGGTCAGCCGGCCGGCATTCGATCCCAATCAGTTTGCGGTGCGCATCAGCCGCGACGAATGGAACCAGCTGGTCACCGATCCCAATAAGCCGCTGCTCGACAAAGCGATCCAGGCGCAGCTAGCTCCGGGATCGACCTTCAAGATCCTGATGTCGGTGGCCGGCCTGCAGGAAGGCATTGCGCAGAAGCTGATCGTTAATTGCGGCGGCGGCGGAACGTTTTACGGACGTTTCTTCAAGTGCGATCAGAAGCACGGCCGGGTCGATATCTCTAAGGGCATCTACGCCTCCTGCGACACCTATTACTACACCCTGGGCGAAAAGCTGGGCATCGCCCGCATCGCGAAATACGCAACCGAATTCGGCTTCGGACAAAAGACCGGCGTCGATCTGCCGCAGGAAGTCTCCGGCGTGATGCCGTCCGAGGAATGGAAGATCAAGAACTTCAAGCAGAAGTGGTATGCGGGAGAGACCATCTCCGTCGCCATTGGTCAAGGAGCGGTAGCGGTGACCCCGATTCAACTGGCGCGCGCCATCGGCGCTATTGCCAGCGACGGCGTAATGGTGCGGCCGCACGTCGCATTTCCTGAGGAGCTTCCGCCGGGCTTTAAGAATGCTGCGCGTTATAACGACAAATCGCATGTCCAGATCGATCAGGACAATTGGGTGATTATCACCGACGCCATGGCCGATGTCACGCGGATTGGAACTGCGGCTGCCGCCCATATCGACGGCATCGATTTCGCGGGCAAAACGGGTACGGCGCAAACCATCTCGGCGGAGGCGCGCAGCAAGATGGGGGCGAGCGGCAAGTCAAAGTTCAACGATAACTCCTGGTTTGTGGGAATGACGCCGCGGCGTAATCCGGAGATCGTGGTGGCAGTGCTGACCCAGGGCGGCGGCTGGGGCTGGCGCTCGGGATTGCTGGCCGCGCAGGTGATCAAGGCTTACGTAGCTAAGCAGCGCTTGCGTCAGACGCAGTTGGCCAAGGCGAATGGCACAGTTCCCGGAGGAGCCAAGCAAGCGGAAGTCGCGGCCGTCTGGCATGAGGGCGATGCCAAGAATCCCGACAAGACGCAGGCTGGACATTTCGCGGTTTCGACGGACAGCACGATAAAACCGGTGAGCACCGCTCCTGGCGTCGAAGCCGCCGATAAGCCAACTCCTGCCGGCGATATGGAAGCCACCGGATCGCATGGCGGGACGGCCCAACCCGAAGCCGATGCCGCGACTCCCGCGGAGCCCAAGTCATCCGATAGTCAGCCCAATGGCCAGCCAGTGCAGCAGGCTCCGGCGAGAAAGAAGACGCCAGGCTCCAGTCCGCCAGTTGCTCCGCCTGCCGTGGCCCTTCCCGGGAGACGACCGTGAGCCGTTACGTGTCCTTCCGCGATTTCGATTGGGTGCTGCTGGCTTTGATACTTCTGATTTGCACGTTAGGCGTGGTGGAAATTTACAGCGCAACCTTGAGCACCAAGTTCGCCGGCGCCCACCTTAGACAGGTGTACTGGATTTTGGGCGGCGTGACGCTCATGTTCATCGTGAGCGTCCTTAACTATCAAGCTCTCATCGAACGCGTGCCCCTGATGTACTTGCTATCCATCGCATCGCTGCTTGCGGTTGAGGTGTTCGGCAAGAAGTATCTGGGCGCGCGCCGCTGGGTGCAACTCGGCTCCTTTCACTTCCAGCCCTCGGAGTGGGTCAAGCTGGTGCTGATTCTCGCCATGGCGAAGTATTTTGCCGACTCGAAGTCCGAGTGTACCGCGCAGGACATTGTCAAAGCCGGAGCGTTAGTGGGCGTTCCCATGCTAATGGTGCTGGTTCAGCCCGATCTGGGCACGGCTCTGACCTACCTGCCTATCGCCATCATGGGCTTGTTTCTGGGTGGAATGAAAGCTAAACATGCATTGATCATCCTGGCGATAGGAGCCTTGCTGGCGCCGGTGGCATGGCATGTCCTGAAGCCCTATCAGCGTGATCGTCTGACCAGCTTCATCGAGCCCGAGGCTGACTCCCAAGGCCATGGATATCAGGTGATTCAGTCGCTGGTAGCGGTAGGGTCGGGAGGCATCTTCGGCAAGGGAACCGCTCATGGCAGCCAGACCCAGGGACAGTTCCTGCCGGTGCCGCATACCGACTTCATCTTCGCCGCTTTCGCCGAGGAGCATGGATTCATCGGCGCGATGGGACTACTCCTGCTATACTTTATCGTGCTGATGCGTCTGATTCAGAACGCTCAGACGGCTCCCGACCGGGCAGGTGCCTTCGTGGTCATGGGCGTGGTTGCGGTTCTGGCATTCCACCTCCTGGTCAACGTGGGGATGGTGGTGGGTCTCATGCCGGTTACGGGTATCCCCTTACCGTTAATGAGTTATGGGGGATCGTCAGTACTGTTCATGTTCCTGGCCTTGGGGATTGTGATGAACATACGCATGCGCCGGTTCGTGAACTGAAGACCGCAGACCACAGGCATTTATCGTTGCATGCGCCAATGGGGCGCGAAGCGTTGACAGCCGGCCGCATCCGCCGGGAAGCAATTGCAGAAAAGCATTTTGCTTCCGCAGGGTGACAACAAGATTACGATGGCCCTCACGTACGAGGGAATAAACCGGCCGCAAGCAGAAGAGGCCGGATAGGATTGCAAGGCACGTTGTTGGAAGCGGGAAACGGCCCCTCGGCAAGAGCTGGGTGTGACGCCACAACCTTCCGGCGGTGTGCTCGATACGGTGCTTAAGATTCCACAAGCTGTTGCCGTAAGAATCAGATCGGGTCCGTACCCGGACGAGAGTCCCGGTGCGTCCTCGCCCAACCACCCGTCTCGTACTCCTGTCCCGCTTTCCGTCGCCTGCGTCCGGTTAAACCGGAGCATCCATGAACAAAGAACTTTACGTGTCCTCTACGCCCCACGAAACCAAGGTGGCGTTGATGGAAGACGATCAGCTCGCCGAAGTTTTCTTCGAGCGGGACAATGAATACACCTTAGCCGGATCGATCTACAAAGGCCGGGTAACGCGCGTGCTTCCCGGCATGCAGTCCGCCTTTGTCGACATCGGACTGGAGCGCGATGCGTTCCTCTACGTCTCCGACTTCCTGGAGTTGTCCGGCGACGACGAAGAGGATGAAGAATTCGGCGCCATTCCCGCCCCGCGTGGCGCCATCGATGTAAGCAAGGCGCAACCGCCGGAAGAAACGCAAGCCGCTTCAACTCAAACCACGTTTGTTGGACCTGACACCGAAGAAGAAGCCGAGGCTTTCGTCGATGACCTTTCAGCGGCTGCCGACGAGCAGTCCATAGCCGGCGAAGACGGTGAACCCACCGGCGGTGAAGACCATGAATCCAAGGAGGGCGCTCGCCGTTGGCGCGGACGCCGTCGTCGTGGGGGGCGCCGTGGTCGTCCCGATGAGCATGACGCCAAGTCCGAATCGACTCCAGAGGTTGCGGCTCCCGTAGAAGAAACGCCTGCGCCGCCGTCCCCGCGTGTCGAATCGCGTCAGGAGTCACGTGCACGCTCGGACTATGGTCCGCCTGCCGGATACACGCCGATGCTTCTGCCGGGAGAATCGATCTCGAAGTATCGCAACCTGCCCCAGCCTGCAGCTGAGATGCCTCCGGAAATTTCGCTAGAAACCCCAGCCGCGGTCGCGCCCGCCCCGGGGGACGACTCCACTCCGCCGGAAGGGAGCGCCGTAGTTCACCAGGAGATCGAAGAGGAGGCCGCTCATCTGGATCAAGGCTATGCCGTTGCCGAGCCGGAGCATGTGGAAGCGGCCGCCGTCCATGAAGAGCTGCCACCCCGTTCCAAGCGGGGACCTTGGCGGTCGCGGCGCAAGCCGACCGCGACTGCGGAATCGGAGCCGGCGGCAGTAGTCGCAGCCGAAGAAACCGAGCACGGCGAAGCTGCACGTCACCTGGAAGTTCCTTTTGCCGAGATCACCGAGGCCACCACGAGTGACGTGGCTGCCGGCGCGCCCGGGAATCACGAACCTGCTGGGCCAGGAGTCGAACCCGGTGTTCAAACTGAAGCCTACGACGCCGCGGCGCCGATCGCGACCGAAGAACAAGTTGAAGCCGGGCCGCACCCCGCTCCGTTCGTCATGCCTGACGATTCCAATGCCGAACGGCTGGCCGCGCCTTCCGTGGCTCCCGAAGGCCGCACGCTGGAACACGAGGTTCTGGAAGACGAAGAGGCAGAATTTCAGCCTGTTCCCGACGACCTGAGCGCGATGAGCGAAGTCGCCGGCGATGAGGAACTGGTGCTCGAAGAGGAGACTCTCGACTCCGACAACGGCTACTCGGAGCGTTGGATTCCCAAGATTGCCGACGTTGACGAGGACGAAGTTGTCGCCGCGGAAATGCGGGGCGAAAACATCCTCGCTTCTGGTGAAGAAGAAGAGGAAGAAGAGGACGAGGAGGAGAACGGCGAAGAACCGGAGACCGACGGTCACGCCGAAGTGCGCGCCGCGTCTCCCACTGTGGGATATCAGCAGCGCCCCGCCGAGCGTCCGGGTTACGGTCGTCGTGACTTTCGCGATCGCGGCCGCCGTGGCGGCTCGCGCCGTAACGTGCGCGCCCGTCCCAACAACAGCCGCAATCAGCCGCTCATCACCGATCTGCTGAAGGAAGGGCAGGAGGTGTTGATCCAGATCGCCAAGGAGCCCATCGGCAAGAAGGGCGCACGCATCACCAGCCACATCGCTCTGCCGGGCCGATTCCTGGTTTATATGCCGACCGTCAATCATGTCGGCGTTTCGCGCAAGATCGCCTCCGACGAGGAGCGCCAGCGTCTGAAGCGCATCGTCACCAGCGAGCGCGAAAACGGCGTGGGCGGCTTCATCGTCCGCACCGCAGCCGCCAATATCAAGGAAGAAGACCTGCGCGCCGACATCCGCTTCCTGAAACATCTGTGGGCCGAGATCAAGAACCGCGCCGAGAGTGGCAAGTCGCCGGCGTTGATCTATCACGACCTCAACCTGGTAGAGCGTGTGTTGCGCGACCAGGTCAACGCCGACTTCTCGCAGATCTGGGTCGACACCGAAGATGAGTACGAGCGCGTGGTGCGCTTCGCCAACCGCTTCCAGCCGTCGCTGGTCCGCCGCATCAAGCTTTATACCAAGGACACGCCGCTGTACGAGCAGTTCGGCATTCAGGACGAAATCAACCGCTCGCTGAAGTCGAAGGTGTGGCTGAAGAGCGGCGGCCACATCGTCATCAACCAGACCGAGGCGCTGGTGGCCATCGACGTCAACACCGGCAAGTTTGTCGGCAAGACGCAGCGGCTGGAAGACACCATCGTGAAGGTCAACGTTGACGCCATCAAGGAAATCGTGCGGCAGATTCGGCTGCGCGATCTGGGCGGCATCATCGTTATCGACTTCATCGATATGGACGAGCGCAAGAACCGCCAGAAGGTGATGATGGCGCTGGAAGAGGCCTTACGGAATGATCGCGCTCCCTCCAAGGTGCTCCAGTTTAATGATTTTGGACTGGTAGCCATCACCCGCAAGCGGGTCAAGCAATCACTGGAACGTACGCTGGGTGAGTCGTGTCCCTATTGCGTGGGCGCTGGCTTTGTCAAATCTGTGACCACTGTATGCAACGAGCTTTACATCGAGATGCGCAAGATGGCCAAGATCCATGACCACGACGACATCACCTTGCGAGTCAATCCCGAGGTGGCCAAGGCACTCAAGGCCAACAATGGCAAGCTCATTGGCGAGATGGAGGAGTTAACGGGCAAGTCCGTGCTGGTAAAGAGCGACCCCGCCCTGCACCAGGAGAACTTCGACATTCACTAGGGGACAGTCAGCTTAGGGCAGCCGCGATGCGGAGGCAAGCATTCCTCAACCAAGGCTGGTTGAGGATAGAGGGGAATAATCCAGCTCTTCGCGGGCGGACCTATCCCTCTATTTCTTTGTCGTGTTACACCCAGCCGATTAACGCGATAATGAAGACCGAGTTCTAA
>PMWW01000185.1 GCA_003165795.1 Acidobacteriaceae bacterium | reverse complement strand
GCGACATGTTTCTGGGCGCGCTGCTCGATGCCGGTGTTCCGTTCGAGCTGCTGCAGAAAACCGTTGCCGACTTGAATATCGGGGCCACCCTGGAGATGTCGCGCGTGGATCGGGGCGGCGTTTCCGCGATGAAGCTGGATGTGATCGTCGATGGCGAGAAGGACATGCCGCGCGACGAATTCTGGGCGGCGCACTCGCATCAGCAGAGCGACGCCCATTTCCATGAACATGATCTTCAGGGAATGCGAACCGCAGGCCCCTCCACTCCGCTGCGCTCCGGTCGGGATGACAACCATGAAGGTCCCGCAGCGGCGGGTGAAGCTGCGGCCAATCTGGAACGTTCCAGTGATGATGCCGGTCACCAGCACACGCACTTCCACGCGCCAACCCGCGGCCTGAGCGAGATCTTGAAAATTATTTCTGCCGCTTCCATCAGCGAGCGGGCAAAGCAGACGGCGAGCGAAATATTTCTTGTGCTGGGCGCGGCGGAGGCCAAAGTCCACAATTCGAGCATCGAAGACATTCACTTCCACGAAGTCGGCGCGGCCGATGCCATCGTAGATATTGTCTGCGCCGCGGTGGGCGCGGAAGTGCTTGGTGTGGAACAGTTCGTCTGCTCGCCGCTCAACGTGGGCAGTGGCAGCGTGACTTGCGCTCACGGCATCATGCCGATTCCGGCGCCGGCGACACTGGAATTGCTGAAGGGAGCGCCGATTTATTCTAGCGACATTCAGAAAGAACTGGTGACGCCGACCGGGGCCGCAATCGTGAAGGTGATAGTCTCAAGCTTCGGGCCTCGTCCGCGGATGACGGCAGAGAAGATCGGCTACGGCGCAGGGTCACGCAATTTTTCCGGACATGCCAATGTGCTGCGGATCAGCATTGGTGAAACTCAGGGCGAGGCGGTGCGCTCGCAGGATTTCGAGAGCCACGTTGCCGAGGAAGAAATTGTGATTCTGGAAGCGAACCTGGACGACCTGAACCCGCAGCTCATTGGCTACATCGTGGACCTGGCGCTTAGCGAAGGCGCGCTCGACGTATTCACGACTCCGGTGCAGATGAAGAAGAACCGTCCGGGAACGCTGTTGACGGTACTCGCGCGTCCCGAGCACGAAGAGCGACTGCGCGCGCTGCTGTTTCGCGAGAGCAGTACGCTGGGCATCCGGACGCGTCATGAGAAACGTTACGCGCTAGCGCGTCGTCATGAAGCGGTTGCGACCCAGTGGGGCGAGGTCCGCATGAAGGTTGCCAGCCTGAACGGCGCGGTTTCGCAGTACGCGCCGGAATATGAAGATTGCCGGCGCATTGCCGCCGAGCACCACGTCCCGCTGAAGACGGTGATGCAGGAAGCCATCCGCTTGTACCTGGACCGAATGAATGGATAAGCCCGAGAAGTTCTACATCACCACCCCTATTTACTACGTCAATGCGCGGCCTCACATCGGGCACGCGTACACCACCGTGGTGTGCGACGCCATTGCCCGCCGCCGGCGAATGATGGGCGTGGACACCTGGTTCCTTACTGGCACCGACGAGCATGGGCAGAAGATCGAGCGCTCGGCCGCTGCTGCCGGCTGCTCACCCAAGGAGTTTGTAGACAAGATCTCCGGCGAGTTCCGCGGCCTCTGGGACCGGATGAAGATCACTTACGACGACTTCATCCGCACCACCGAGCCGCGGCACAAGCGCGGCGTGCAGGCCATGTTCACCCGGCTGCAGGAGCGCGGATACATCTATAAGGGCTCTTACAGCGGCCAGTATTGCGTGTATGACGAACTTTACGTCGACGTCGTCGGCCCCGGCGCACCGTGTCCGGAGTGCGGGCGGCCAACGGAGACAGTTCACGAGGAGAATTATTTCTTCAAGCTGTCGGCGATGGAAGAGCCGCTGCTGAAGCATTTCGCCGACCATCCCGACTTCATTCGGCCGGAGACGAGGCGCAATGAAGTGATCGCGTTCGTGCGCGGCGGGCTGCGCGATCTATCCGTCAGCCGCACTTCGTTCAAGTGGGGCATTCCGGTGCCCGGCGATCCCAAGCACGTCATCTACGTGTGGCTGGACGCGCTGGCCAATTACCTGACCGCGATCGGCTTCGGCTCCGACGATCCCAAGGACCAGCAGAAACTGGAGCGTTACTGGCCGGCTGACGTACACATGATCGGCAAGGAGATTGTGCGCTTCCACTGCGTCTATTGGCCGGCGTTTCTGCTGGCTGCCGATCTGCCGCTGCCGAGGTCGATCATCGCTCACGGCTGGCTGTTGTTCGAAGAGAGCAAGATGTCGAAGTCGCGCGGCAACATCGTGCGCAGTGAGACCATTCTCGACACCCTGGGCCAGGATGCTCTGCGTTATTTTCTGCTGCGCGAAATTGTTTTCGGACACGATGGCTCGTTCAGCTTCGATGCCTTAGTTCAGCGCTTTAATTCTGACCTGGCCAACGGGATCGGCAATCTGGCCAGCCGCACGCTCAGCATGATCACACGCTACTTCGACGGCGAGCTGCCTTATCCTTCGGCGACCGGGCGCACGACCGCGGACGAGGCAATCGCCCACCTGGCGCAGCAAACGATCGCGGAGTTTGACGCGCAGTTCGAGCAGTTCCAGTTCTCGCGCGCGCTGGAAACGGCGTGGGGACTGGTGGCGGCGGTGGACAAGTACATCGTGGAGAATGAGCCGTGGGCGGTGGCCGAGCGCGACGACGGGGACTCGCGGGCGCGGCTGGCGACCATTCTTTACACCTCAGCGGAGGCCCTTCGCATCGTGACCGCGCTGGTCCATCCGGTGATTCCCGAGGCCACGGCCCGCATCTGGACGCAGCTGGGCTTGGGCGAAATCGGCCAGCTCGATCTGCGGCAACTGGCGTGGGGACAGTTGCAGTTGGGATCGAAGCTGGGCAAAGTGGAGCCGGTGTTCCCGCGCGCGGACAAGAGCGTGATCGAAAGGATGCAACAGATGGAACAGCAACGCTTGGCAGAAAGCGAGACGAAATCCGCCGCGACCGAGACGCAAGCCGCGCGAACCGAAGCCAAGCTAAGCCAGGCAGCCATTGCTGCGCCGGAAGCGCGCATCGCGGACAGCGTACCGGAGGCTCAGCTCAACGTAGGGCGGGCAATCTCGTTTGAGGCTGATTTAAGTTCGCCAGCGCCGAAGCCAACCGACAAGATTGGGATCGAGGATTTCCTGAAGGTCGAGCTGCGCGTGGGCGAAGTGAAAGTGGCGGAGAAAGTGAAAGGCGCCGACAAGCTGCTTCGTCTGGAGGTCGATATCGGCAGCGAAGTACGGCAGATCGTAGCCGGAATCGCCAAGGCTTACGACCCGGAGAAGCTGATCGGACGCAAAGTGGTGATAGTCGCCAATCTGCAGCCACGCAAACTGCGTGGGTTGGAATCCAACGGCATGATTGTCGCTGCGTCACTGGGTGACGAAGGCCAGCCGGTACTGGCCGGTTTTCTAGAAGATGTTCCCGTGGGCGCAAAGCTAAAGTAAAACCAATAGCGGCGTCAGATGAAGTCCGCTGCAACTACCCGGGACGCCGCGACGCGTCCACCTCGGCTCTTCCTGCCAAGTTCCGCAATGGACGTGCGGACCGCTTGGGTAATGGCGATTTCTCACCATCCATCGAGCCTTAGCAGCGACGATGAGCGTCGCGCAGGCTGGAACGCCGGAGCACCAAAGCTAAGGCGTGATCTCGAACACCGTTCCGAGGTTGTGAGTGCCGCCGGCCCAAGTTGTGCCGTAGAGATGGCCTGCGGCATCCCAGATCAGACCGCTATTTGCAGCGAAACCGTCCCCACCCCTGGTGAAGTCGTGCAACTGCTTTTCCGACCAGCGGCCGTCCCCAACGGGTGTCAACTCGAACACCGTGCCATTGTCATGACCGCCTCCAGTGGCGGTCGTCCCGTAGAGGTTGCCGGCGGCGTCGAAGATCAGGTTGGCATTGGGCATGGATCCGTCCAGGTCGTGGCCGAAGTGACGCAACCGCGGCGGCTCCTCCCAATTGCCGTCCTGGTTACGCGTCAACTCAAACGCTGTGCCAGCGCCATAAGCGCCGCCCGACGAAGTCGTGCCGTAGAGATGCCAGCGGCGTCGAAGATCAGGCTGCCCGCGGGGGAAGCCCCGTCCGCGCCGTTGGGGTTGAAGCTATGTAGCACCTTCTCCGTCCATCCGCCGCCCTGCCCGGGCGACAACTCGAACACCGTCCCGGAGTCGTGAATGCCGCCCCCAGTGGTCGTGCTGTAGAGATTGCCAGCGGCATCGAAGATCAGGCTGGCATTGGGGCCGGTCCCGTCCAAACCCGCGCCGAAGTTATACGCCTTCGTCTCCGTCCAGCTCCCGTCCGCTTGGGGCGTCAGCTCAAACGCGCTTCCGCCCCCGGATCGCCCAGCTGTGCCGTAGAGATTGCCCGCGGCATCGAAGATCAGGCTGGCATTGGGGTTCGTCCCCACTTCCCAGAAGTCATGCAGCTTCTTCTCGGTCCAACCCCCGCCCTCTGTGGGCGTTAATTCGAACACCGTTCCGCATCCTCCGCCTTGGCATAGGTAATCGCCGCCCCCTTGCGTCGTGCCGTAAAGATTGCCGGCGGCATCGAAGATCAGGCCGGCCACGGGATAGGCCCCGTCATAGTTGCCGACTTGGTCGTAGGCGAAGTTATACAGCACCCTCTCTGTCCAGTCTCCGTTTTCGCTAGGCGACAGCTCGAACACCGTCCCGCATCCCCCTCCCCAGGGACACGGGTTAGAGCCGCCATACTGGGTCGTGCCGTAGAGATTGCCGGCGGCGTCCATGATCAGACCGTCCCAGGGCCACCCCCCGTCCGCACCACAGCCGAAGTTATACAGCACCTTCTCTACGCCGGCGGCGGTGACCGTCGCGAACAGGGCCAGCGAAACCATGGCCAGAACCGCCCTCAATCCGATAGAAAATCTATTGCCTCGCATAACTAGTCCTCCTTTAGCCCAGCGCAAACACAGTTGCTATCGCGCCGGCAGCCGCTGCCGCGCGCAAGATTACGTGGAAAAGTGAATCGCAAGATTGCTGCTTGCCGTACATTGGCTTCGCCTCCGGGCCATGTGGCTCGGCTTGAATGAACCTTAAGGGACGGGCACACTCGGACGCCGGGGAGAAGGAAGGCGTCGAGGGCTCTTTCTTAGTCGCGCAGGGGCGATCGAAGTGGCTGGACAAAAAAGGGCCGGGAATCTTCCCGCCGAGCATCCATCAGGATTGCACGCCTGCGGCGCGTCTTTTGTCAGTGACTTCCGCCACCGCAGGTGGTGACAGCTTCGTTCTTGAGGAGGAAAATCTATTGGCGGTTTCCCGTCTACTGCCAAGCACAGCCGGTTACACTAGCAATCCCAAGCCAGCTCCCGAAGGTGTACTCTCGGGCGAGCCAGCGTATGGTAGTCTGCTGCTTCTGGAAATCTGGAGCGGGAGACGGGAATCGAACCCGCGACCAACAGCTTGGGAAGCTGTGACTCTACCACTGAGTTACTCCCGCTCAGTCGAGTGGTGAGCAGAGTTTAACACCGCGCAAATGGAGCCGCAATTTGTCCGCGGCGAAAGGTCCCCTCAGCGGAGGCGTTATGCACAAGGTACCGCCGGCAGCGATCACGGCGAACACGCCAGCGACCGATGACCTGTCGCTGATCCGCGGCGGCCTGTTCTATCGCCTGCTGCGGGCCACCCGGCTGATGGAAGAAAAGCGCTGGCTCTTCGGACGCCGCGTCATTCTGGCCGTGGCCATCACCTGGCTGCCGCTGTTGTTGGCCACCTGGCTGTTCAATCCGCAGGGCTTCACCGCGCTGCTCCGCGACTACCGCATTTATGCCCGCCTCCTGATCGCGGTGCCGGTGCTTCTAATCGGGCAGATGCTGATGGAGACCCGCTTCCGCATGATCGTCTCGCAGGTGCGGGACGCCGGTCTGCTGGACGCCGATGGCCTGGTCGAATTGGGCGGCGTGATCGACCACATGCGCCGTCTGCGTGACAGCATTCTGCCCGAACTGATCGTCATTGTGCTGGCCTATGCGCACACGGCATTTATTTGGCACTCCCGCGTAGCCAACGCGTCCGCGTGGGCCGTGTACCCGGCGACCGGCGGCGCGGTGCATATTACCCCCGCCGGCTGGTACTTCGGGCTGGTCAGCCAGATGGTTTACCAGGTCCTCATCGGCGTGGGACTGTGGAAGTGGCTGCTGTGGGCGTTGTTTCTCTTCCGGCTGTCGCGCATGAAGTTGAAGCTGGTGGCCACCCATCCCGACGGCCATGGCGGCTTGGGGTTCCTGGGACTCTCGCCGCTGGGATTTGTTCCCATCGCCTTCGCCGCGGCCACCGTCATCGGATCAACCTGGCGCTACCAAATCCTGCATGCCGGCGCGCATCTGCGAGATTTCCGGCTGTCGGCCATTGTGTTGCTGGTGATCGTGATTTTGATCGCCCTGGGTCCGCTGGCGTTTTTCATTCGCGACCTGTCGGTACTGCGCCGGCAAGGGATCTTGCAGTACGGCATCCTGGCGCAGATCCATAGCACCGATTTTCACCAGAAATGGATCCTGCATCGCGCCGGCCACGAGGAAGAGTTTCTCACCGCTCCCGAAAGCAGCTCGCTGGCCGACTTCGGCACTAGCTACGAAAACATCGAGAAGATGATGCCCTTTCCTCTGGACAAAGGTGCCTTGCTGGGATTAGCGCTGGCGGTCGCGTTGCCCATGCTGCCAGCCTTATTGGCCGAGATGCCGCTGCGCGAAGTCTTGCAGGACCTGCTCGAGGCGGTACGGTAGCGAAGCCGCCCCGGCGATTCCTTCTCCCGTTCTGTCATCCCCGACCGAGCCGGCCGCGGCGGGCGAGCGGAGGGACCTACGGTCTCTTGCAGCGGAAGGCAAGAAGCATTGCCGCAGGTGCCTTCGTCAGCACCCGCGATTTCCCACATTCCCGTTGTACACTGGGCCGTTCCCATGCCGCCGCTCAACCTCAAGCCCTCGCACAAACTGGTGAAGAATTATTACGAGGCGCTGGGCCAATTCGGACAGCTCAATATCGACCACGAGATGGCCGTGCGCAGCGCTTTCCAAAACCTGCTCGGCGGATGCGGCCGTCAATTCGAATGGACGCTGGTGCCTGAGTACGCCTACCGTCCGGCCAAGCTCAACCCCGTTCGCATCGATGGCGCGCTGCTCGATACCTTCCGTCTGCCTCGCGGCTATTGGGAAGCCAAGGACGAGCACGACGATCTGGAAAAGGAAATCCGCGCCAAACTCGACAAGGGCTACCCGAAGAACAACATCATCTTCCAGGCGCCCGAACGGGCGGTAGTTTACGGTGGCGCGGAAAGGAAAGACTAGTTCTGATGGTAAACCGGGAAAAGCCCGACCTTTGGAAAAGCGACGTAACCCGCTCGGTCGATATGTACAACGACTGGTTTATCAATTTTGCGCCAAGGGCGTTTCGGGAAAGTCGGGCGAACGCTACCAAGAACGTAGAAACAGCCCTCAAATTGACCAAGAGTTTAACTCAGTTGCGAGCTGATCTTTTGCGAGAGCATGCGGAGATCTTGCCGATTTTGCGAATGTCCACATGTCCTCCAATTGCGCGAGATCGTCTGATCGGCCTAGCCAGGGTGCCGCCGAACATCGTCAAGTGCATGGAAATCGCTGGCTGCATACCTAGCCGAATGCCGGCTGTTACCATAAAGAATGAAGTTGAGAAGATCGTTGCAATCGTTACGGCTCAGCACAGGAATCTGGAACAGCCCCTGATTTCATGGGGGTTTTGATTTTGGGGAACTCTGGGTAGCCTCGGCGGGGTGCGAGAGAACGAGTGGAGCAAAGTTCTAGGATGGCCTGGCTACCGGGTTTACCAGCATGCAATCGACGAGCAGGCCAAAGCGCTGAAGCTGTGGGTGCGGCGCAAGCGTGGCAACCGGAAGCTGGTGTGTTCCGGGTGCGGGCGGAAGCTCAACCAAGTGCATGACCTCTACGCGCGGGAGGTGCGTGATCTGCCCTGCTTTGAGTACCGCTTGCCTTCCGCACATTACAACTGCGTGGCGTCCTGATTGCATCTTTTCGGAGCTCAATACCCAGCCCACCTATTCCCCTGTTTACGCTTCGCCATGCACCTCGCGGTACCCAACGCAAAACTCGGGGCCGAGTGGATCGCTACTCCTTTCTCGTAGGGATTCTTCCTCCCCTGCTTCATACCGGTTTAGCCCGGCGCACTGTAATGGCGATTTATCGACAGTGACCAGCCGTTCGGGCAGGTCTGTACTGCAACGTTCTAGCTACGGGATGATTTTCCAGGCAGTCCCGCCGTCATACATTCCGCCATTCGACGTTGTGCCGTAGAGATTGCCTTCGCTATCGAACACCACGGTGCTCAGAGGAAATGAGCCATCGGGGCAAGGACCCCCGCTGGGACAGAAATCGTAAAGCGAGGTGTAGGTCCAGCCGAACTCAGCTTGCTTTTCGAAGCTGCCCTTGGAGAAGATGACCGTCTTCAGATATGAGTCGTCGGTGTGGAAACCAACTCACGGTTTGGCTACTGAGACACTCCCAGAGTAAACAGGAAGCACCGGCTAGGCTGAACCTAGGGAGCGTGGCGCCAGTCCTCGACCCAACCAGGTCGGTTTCGGGTTCATCCCCCACCATCGAATTTAACTGCAGCTCCAAGCGTCACAATCGGTATGTATGATTGAAGACAAAGTCCGGCGGGAAGACTCGTGATCGGCGATCGTGCCAAACGCAGCTCGGCAAATGATTCGTCCTATTGTGAAGACTCTCTCTGAAGCCACCGTACTCGTACGAGGAAAGGTTGGATTCGATGAGTGTTCATCTCGTAAATCCCAGCGACAATTCTTTCGGTACGGCCGTCATAACGCCGAGATGGTTGTTTGTCCTTGCGGCGGCGACACCTCAAGCAGCGGGAGATCCCATTCTCGTCGATGAGTCGCTGGAGCAGATTCTACCGGAAAGCATCGTGCCGGGAGATATTGTCGGCATCAGTGTACATACGGGTAACGCTCTACGCGGATATGAGGTTGGCCGAATGGCGCGCGAGCGCGGCGCGTGGGTGATCTATGGTGGGATTCACGCTACGCTGTTTCCTGAAGAGGCCCTGGTACGCGGTAATGCTCACGCCGCGGTGAAGGGAGATGGCGATGTTGCGTGGGGCAAGGTCGTGACCGATTGCCTCGCGGGCAAGCCAGGCAGGATCTATGAGGGCGGCCGGATTGAAGGCAGCCAGTTTTTGGCCGCGCGATGGGACTTGATGCGGCCTGATAAGTATATGTGGGCCTCGGTGCAGACNNACCATTCGCGGATGCCCGAAGCATTGCTCTTTTTGCAGCGTTTGGCGGACCGATGGGCAACAGCCCCGGCAACGCCAGTATCAGAGCGTGATCGACGAAATCGTTAACCTGCGGCGGATCGGCTTTCGATTTATTGCCCTGGCCGATGACAACTTCTATCCGGTGACGTTGACCGATCTGCGGCTGGCCCGGGAGCAAAACAATGTCGCCAAACTTGAAGAGTTGACGGCGATCCGCACAGAGCGTTTCCAACTGATGGAAGAGTTGGCAAAGCTGCCCAAAGACATGGTGCTCTTCACGCAGATCACGATGGAGGCAGGTGAGGATGGCGAGTATCTGGACGCTATGCGGAAGGCCAATATCAAGGGTGCTCTGGTGGGGGTCGAGGCGGTAACCCCGGAAGGACTCAAGGCGGTCTTCAAAGACTTCAACTGCTCTGGCGAGGCTCTGNNCTGCTGACGTTCAAACAGCATGGCGTCCATGTACTTGGTTCGTTCATCTTCGGTCTGCCGACAGATAAGCCGGCAACGTTCGATGCGACGGTGGAGATGGCACTGAAGGCGGGCGTAACCTTTGCCCAGTTCCTGATGATGTCGCCGTTTCCGGGGACGGTGGATTTTGCGCGCTGGGAAAAGGAGCGAGCAAACGATCCCACGCTGGTGGGCGATGTGCCGATTACTCGGTACTGGCTGATTCCGACAGATGTTCGTCCCAAGATGTTTACGCCGCATCCTTCGATGAGCTCGGATGAGATTCGGGAGCGTACACAGAAGGTTTGGGACAGGTTTTATAACTGGCGTGCTATTTGGCAGAGATCAGCCTGCACTCCAACTATACGGGCCAGGCTTGCTTTTATGTTCCTTTCGAAGCTCTACCGGCAGATGTATGCGGGAACTGGAATTTCGACCGATAGCGCCCGCAGGAAGAAGTCCAAGACCTGGGCCCGGTGGACGGCCAGACAGTGTAAGAAACTGTTCCAGGCAAAGCCGATGCCAGAGCTGCAGTCGCCAATGTGGGAGCTTGCGTTTGCATCTCCCCTAATACGTCGTCCTGCGTTTCTGCGGAACGAGCACCAGGATGAGACGGGGCCTTTCGTCGTCATCCCAAAGAGTTGAAGCCCGTTGTTCTGGGAGATACCCTAGATGCAAGCCGTCGCCACCGGAGAAACAACCCACGCTCGTCATCAAGCGATCACAAACCGAACACAGCGCGAAAGCCAACTTGACTTTTGCTTCCACTCAGCAATGCTTTTTCCCAGAAGCGCGTTTGTGGCGAGGTGCGCATAGTGGCATGCCTCCAACAACCAGAGCATTCTGTTCTTCGTCGTGTTCCTAGTCGAGTGCTCAAGGCCGCTACGGAGGTCGAAGAAAGCGTCCGTTGTCCGGAAATCGACGGAAGCGTCTGTGATCGACTCGGCGACGGGGCGGCCGTTTCTAGTGCACCTCGAACAACAGATGGCGGAGTTCCTCTCCCACCATAGTCGAACCACCGCGGTGTTGCTGATCGCATTGGCGCTAACGCCGGTAATGCTTCATGCTGAAAACGGCCAGTCAGCGACTGGCCAGACCGATGACCCTGGTCCTGCAAGCCCGGCCCGTTGTTTGTCCTCGGAGCCAAAGCAGAATTCGGGCACGGACCAGGATTCCACGCAGCCTGGATCTAACTCGTCCAATCATCTCAAGGCCGCGGGAGTCAATAACCAGTCCTCCTAACCTGTTCTTAAGTAGCTCCGTGGGACCCGATACAGATCGCTGCACAGGCCTGGTGCCGCAAAGTCTCAAGCCAATAGGTTCCGGAATTCTCAGGGTACCCGGCCTTCGGCGCAAAAGCTTCTTGGCGGTCTCATTTCACGCCATGCAAAGCACTGCTGTCTAAGCAAGGGCCTCATGCGTCGAGAGCTCGGCGGCGTTTAGTTTTGATTGACCACAGGGCCAATCCTTACTATTTCTGGTTCTGCACAAGAATCTGACGGACCCCGCGTATTCATTGGGTTTCCTTCAGTTTGAGTATTAGCTCTCCGCCACCCTGAGAAATCGCTGAAGTGCCGTATCGCCAATGTTTGCAGCCCTTCGAAGGAATTGCGAGGTAAGTGAGGTCCGACGAAATGGGTCCGCCGTTCCTCTTGCCGATCCCGAACGAACGCTCTTAACTTGATACTCCCCTCGAGGAAAAGCTTCTAACCTGCCGCGCCCACGCTCTGAGAGGGCCGGCTAGGGTTTGCCTGCACGCTCCTCTCTCCAACTGCGCTGGCTTTCAATCCCGCCATCTCGCACAAGCCTTGAATCATCGTCGGTTACCACCGTCGCCGTGGCGTGCTCACCATACTCCTCGCGGGCACATCCTCATAGAGCGGTCCGCGCATGCGACCATTTCCAGCATTAGCATTGCTTCTACGAGCGTTTTCGACCCCGTTCACCTTGTCGTTACTGTGCCTGTGCAGCATGGCGCAGCAGCAGAAACAGGCTGCCGCCGCACCCGACGCGCCCTCAGCCAGCCAGCAACAGGCCTCACCGCAGGCGAGCAACCCGACGCAAGGCGGCGCACAAGTGGTCAGCTTCCTCGCGCGGAAGTCGATCGTATTTCCTGATCTGGCCACCAACAACGGCCCGCTCTCGCCGGAGCAGAATAGTGGTGCTGGCGGCAGGGGTCCTCAATGCCGGATTGGGGTGGTACCTGATACGAATAGGGCGGCGCAGCCAGTCAATTATTCTCGATGCGAACGGCAAGCATGTACTCACCGACAGTTGGACTTATTTTGGTGTTGTGGCCGGCCTCGGCTGGTGATCCTGACCAGTGGAAGCCCGTCGATCCGTTGCTGGCAATTGCGGTAGCGATCAACATTCTGTGGGCAGGCTGTCACCTAGTGTAGCGCTCGGCTGTAGGGCTGCTCGATCATTCCGACCCGACAGTTGGGAAAGAAATCCGCGGCCAGCTCGATGCCATCTGGACGAGCTAGGTTTGCAATATCACGGTGTGCGCGACCCGTATGGTCAAAAAACTGATGTTCGCTTCCAACGAAGGTTTACCTGACCGATGGCTCACGCTGCTTTTTCGCCGCAGGCTACAGACTGGGAGTATGCCACGTGCCTTATGTTTCGCAAAGGGTCCTTTGTGCAACGGCACTGATCTCTCTTAATTTCTTCTTTCCAGCTGTTAGTTCCGCTGCCGCGTCTTCTCCGGATCGTTCTGCACGACGCTAAGCAGTGCATGGTGGACGCATAAATTATCCCTATCGTCGTAATTGATGAAGCCGAGCTTCCTGAATCGGTTCATAAAGAAGCTGACCCGCGAACGGGTCGTCCCCACCATTTCTGCAAGAGTCCCCTGACTCAATCCGGAGACCGGAATGTCAACCGCTCCTTCTTTGCCGAAATGCGCCATCAACAAAAGAACTCGCGCCAGCCGTTTCTCGCTACCGTTGAAGCTGGTTACGCTCCCTTTAGTTTCTCAAAGTCCAGCAGAAGGGTAAATGAGCGATAGCAACCGAAAGGCAGTCTCCGAAAATCGTCGTAGCGACCTTTTGAACAATTGCCAGCGCGAAGGGCAGGGGAGTCTGTCCGGATACAATCCGTTCGACAAAATGCGAGGTCTTGTGCGACGTGTGCGGTGATTCGCCGCTGACTGTCAACAAAACCACGTTGTCCCGTTCTTGTCAGTGAGACCATGAATCCTGCGCAACCCAAATCCTTGATTGGCAATTACTCTGCCTTTTCGGGAAATAGTCCAGGCATCCAGCGCTGCGCCAGCGTCGCAGGGAAGGTGAGGCGCAACGGCGCGCGCGCGCCGTCGGATACTAGTACGCCCGCTTCGACCAGCGCGGAGACAATGCGGCGCGCCTGCCGTTCGCCGGTGCCGGCAATGGCAGCGGCGTCGCCGCGCGGCAACTCGCCGCGATAAAGAACCGCCTCCAGAATGCTGCCGGACTTGGGCGGCAGCTTGCCGAGCCTGATTTCCTCTTCCGCCCAGAGGAGAATGCGGGTTCGCAGCCGGTCAGGCTGGACGAGGCTTTCCATGAAGGTGACCTGATCAATGCAAATGGTGAGAAAGAACCGCGTGAAATCGGCGCGCGCCTCGCTCAAGGTGCCGCGTCCGTCGAGATCGTTCCGGCGTATCTGATCGCAATTCGCCAGAAGCTGTTTATACTGCTCGACATTGCGCGCCAGACCCCGCGCGACCGACCAGACCGCACCGGAATCAAGCGTGTCGAGGAGCACGGCATGGGACATCAGCCGCGCTACACGGCCGTTGCCATCGAGAAATGGGTGCATCCACAACAGGCGATGGTGGGCCGCCGCCCCGGCGATGATGGTTTCGGTCTTGCCAAGGCTTGCGTACACCTGCTCAAAGCGTTGCAGGAAGCGGAGTAGGGCGCCAGGACTGATAGCGACGTGACGGCCGACCTGGACATCACGCTTCCGCAGTTCGCCTGGCACGACGTGGATGCGTTCCTTCGTCGCCGGGTCTTCAACCCAGAGAAGGTCCTCGGGCAGCAGCTCGCAGAATCGCTGATGAATTTCGCAGATCCCCTGCGCCGTGAAAACCTGCGCGCCCTTGAGACCGCCGCCATCAATCCATTCCTGCACTTGGATGTGCGCTTTTGCCTCAAGCTGCAAGTCGCGCTTATGCGCATCCTTGCTGTAGTCGTTCTTGAGTGCGCGTTCGATGTCAACCGGATGGGTGTCGTGGCCCTCAATAAGGTTGGAGTAGTAACAGTTCATCGCCCGTACCAGTCTGGCAAGCGAAACCAGCAAACTGGCCGGCAGACTGCGGCGAAAGCCAGCGGATTTCTGGGTGAGCTCAAATGCGAGATCGGTCAGTGCCCCCCGGTGGCGAGAGTCGCCGCTAATCAGCAGCGGTTCCATCAGGGAAACAGGCTCGCCTCGATCCGCCGCTTGAATGTCCGCTTTCATGTCCGACTCTTTGATGTTTCAACGATATGTATATCATATGGATAGTGGCATTCAAGTCTTTCTTAAGGCCGCTTTAATGTCCGCTATATAGTCCGTTTGCTGAGCCTCATTTGCTCGACCTGCGGCTGCAAGTGCATGGTTTGACGGAGGAACAGATTGTCTATCGCTCATGCATACGCCGCAATGTGAGCGATGGAAAAGTCTGCTATCGCTCATGACGATGAGCGAGAGCTTCGCACCGTGCGAAACGCCCTGAATCACATCCGGACGCTGCGGGCGAACATCAACCGAGACGTCGCATTTTCGGCACTGATGAGGTTCGAAGCGTTGGCAGACCATTACCGCCAGACTGAATTGCTGGCGGACAACAAAACCGAGAAGACCCGCGCGACGTACTTGGTCTATCTCAGAAAATGGATACTTCCCAGGTGGGGACGCGAGTACCTGCACAGTATCAAGGCTGTGGCAGTTGAGCAGTGGCTTCGTTTGCTCGTGGAACTCAGCAACGGAAGTAAGGCGAAAATCCGAAACATCATGTCGGGAATTTTCAGCCACGCGATTCGATATGAGTTCGTGGACAAGAATCCTATTACCGCAGTACGGCAATCCGGCAAGCGCGAGACGGTTCCGGTGATCTTAGACCTGGCGGAGATGCATCGGCTGTTTGACGAGCTTGCATTGCGCGAACGAGCAATGATCATCTGTGACGCTCTGACGGGAATACGAAGGGGCGAACTGATGGGCCTGCAGTGGCACGACCTGGACTTCTTGGCGCGCCGTATCAACATCAGCCGTTCTGTCGTTGACCAGGCAATAAACGACTGCAAGACGGAAGCGTCACGAAAACCTGTGCTCATGGATGAATGTATGTTTCAGGTGCTCATCGCCTGGCGACAGGAGAGTGCATACACTGCTCCTGTCGATTGGGTGTGGGCTTCGCCACAGATGCATGGCAAGCAGCCTCTTTGGCTTTCCACCATCATGCGGTACTACGTCCAGCCGGCGGCAGAACGAGCAGGCATTAAGAAGAAAATCGGCTGGCATACGTTTCGACACACATTCTCGACCCTAGTCAAGTCTCTAGGCGTGGATGCGAAAGTTGTGCAGGAACTCCTGCGGCACGCCTCCTTTAAGACCACCATGGACCGCTATACGCAGGCGCTCGACGAGCCAAAGCGCCAGGCGCAAGACCGACTGGCGAATCTGATCATGTGCACGGGTAAGGTTGGTCACGCATGATTTGTTGCGGACTGTTGTGGAGAGAATGAACCGGACGCTTGTAAGGCATTGATTTTTTGGCGTCCCCGACGGGATTTG
>PMWW01000096.1 GCA_003165795.1 Acidobacteriaceae bacterium | reverse complement strand
GCCAGCCAGGATTTCACCGTGGCGGGCGGCGCCGCCGGAGAAGTGCACTGCGCCAAAATTACCGAGATGATGAAGCTCTCCATGAAGACCGGAAGTCCCTTCATCTTCGTGAACGATTCCGGCGGCGCTCGCGTGCAGGAAGGCATCGACAGCCTGGCCGGCTATGCCAGCGTCTTCTATAACAACGTAATGCTCTCCGGCACGGTACCGCAGATTTCCATTATCTGCGGACCCTGTGCCGGCGGCGCAGCCTACAGTCCCGCCCTCACCGACTTCATTATTTTGACCCGCGGGGCGCAGATGTTCATCACCGGCCCTCAGGTCATCAAGCAGGTGACGGGAGAGACCGTGACCGCCGACCAGTTGGGGGGCCCGGCCGCCCAGATGAACCGCTCCGGCGTCGTTCATCTCATCGCCGACGATGACGAAGGTGCGCTGGCCCTGGCCCGCCGTCTGTTGAGCTTTTTGCCCTCGAACAATCTCGAAGACCCTCCCCGCCTGGCATTCAGCCAGGAACTGGAAGACGATCCCACGCTGAACGATTTGATACCGACGGAATCTAAACTTGCCTACGACATCCGCACCGTGCTCAGGCCACTGCTCGATCATCAGGACTTCTTCGAAATCCAGCCCGGTTTCGCCGCCAATGCCGTCATCGGCTTCGGACGCATCCAGGGGCGCACCGTAGGAATCATCGCCAATCAGCCCTGCGTGCTTGCCGGGGCGCTGGACATCGACGCTTCCTGCAAGGTGGCTCGCTTCATTCGCTTCTGTAATGCCTTCAATGTCCCGTTGCTGACTTTTGTCGATGTGCCCGGATTTCTGCCGGGAGTTGAACAGGAGTACGGCGGCATTATCCGCCATGGAGCAAAAATCCTGTTCGCCTACTCCGCGGCAACCGTTCCCAAGATCACGGTTGTGTTACGCAAAGCCTACGGCGGCGCCTACATCGGGATGTGTTGCAAAGACCTGGGGGCCGACCGCGTGGTGGCCTGGCCAACCGCGGAAATCGCGGTCATGGGCGCTGAAGGCGCCGCCGAAATCGTCTTTCGTCATGAGATCGACGCCGCCGAGGATAAGGTGCGGCGGCGCGATGAACTGATCGAACTCTATCGCAGCACATTTGCCAATCCCTATGTCTCCGCTGGCCGCCGGCTGGTGGATGATGTGATCGAGCCCTCCGCGACCCGACGATACCTGGCCCGGGCACTGGAAGCGCTGCACACCAAGCGGGAGCTTCGCCCCGCCAAAAAACACGGCCTGATTCCTCTGTGACACCTATGGCAGCAAGCAACCTGGAGTCCCAATCAAATTCGTCGCCTGACGTCAACCCCAAGACCCTGGCGCTGATCGCCGCAGCCGTCACCGAGTTTCTCGGCAATGCGGTCCGCATTCGCTCCGTAAGAATGCTGCCGGAACCGAAGCAAGTCGGCCGCTGGGCACGGCGAGGCCGGGCGGTGGTCCAGGGTTCACACAACCTTGGCCAGACGGGACGCTGAATATGATCGCCAATCACGCAACCATGCAGATCCAGCAATGGGACGGCCAATGAAATTGCAGATCTCGATCGACGGGAAGTCGTATCAAGTCGAAGTGGAAGTAGCTGAGGAGGACTATCCTCTGCAAACCCAGGACAATCGCCCTGCGCCGGCTGCCGCCACCATTCAGTCGACTGTCTTACGCACTCCGCCCAAGCCGGGGTCATCCCTCAATCCTGATCTCAACGAAGGCAAACTATGCCGCAGTCCTTTGGCTGGAATCGTGGTCCGTGTGCCGGTGGTCGCTGGGCAGCAGTTGCAGGTCAACGATTTGATGGTCATGCTGGAAGCCATGAAGATGGAGAGTGCGGTCACCGCCCCGGTCGCGGGAAAGTTGAAATCGGTCCATGTGGCGCCCGGAGATTCGGTCAAGGCGTACCAGGTCTTGGTGGAATTCGAATGATCGCGTTGGCCCCCTCCGATGCCGCAATGTTACCTTGTTGGGGTAAGTGGGGTGTCTGCCGGCGATGGTTCCAACCTGGGTTCTGATTTTGTGGGCTGCGGCCTTGGCCGGCTGCGGGTCGATTCTTAATAGAAAGAAGATGTAGTCAATGCCGCTGAAGCCTTTCGTTATCAATTCTCACGGGCACATTGTCTTTCCGGGCAACTTTTTCCCCGAGTTGGACTTTTCGGTTTTTAAGACCCTCAAACAATTTGCCGCCGTCATCCGGCGCGACTTTGGCGAGAAGGCCTTCACCGACGTGGAGATTGCCGGGCGCTTGCAGGCCGGCGAATACAAGAGCCGCTATGACCTTTGCCGCGACCTGGCGCTCAATCGCCTTTGGGTGAATCGCTACACCCTGACCATGTATGAAAAGCGCCCTACCCGCTGGGGAGATCTGCCCCGTCACCGCCGTGATGTGTTCCTTCCGGTGTATAAGCCGCGCGACGACTCCGCCGTCACCACCGCCATCCAGGCGGGTTATTCGGAATTGCCTTCCTCCTGGGACGAGGACATGGAAGACCGCGCTTTCGGTATTCTCCTCAGTGTCTTTCGCAACAAGCTTAGCTCCGGAGGAGAGCTTCGGCCCATTCGTTTTACCGTCGCCGAGGCGCTTGAGGACCCCAAAAACCGCACTCGTCTGCTGACCGCCTACGATCCCGATTATCTGCGTTACACCTACAATGATGTCCTCGACTGCCTGCATCCTGTGCCCGAACTTGAGGCCTTGATGCGGCAGTGCATGATCCTTCACAACCAGTATCCCTGGGACCCGTCGACCAGCTCCCAAATCGAACTCAGCCAGCTGAAGGACGACGACTATGTGGTCGCATTCCATCCCCGTAGCCAGGAAGTAATGCGCTTCATCCAGCGGGTCAAGAATGACACCGAGTGGGGACCGCGAGTTCGCCAGTCGCGCCGCCCGCCCGACACGCTCGCCCTGAGTGAACCCATCCGACCTTATCCCGCCGTCGAAGTCAGCAAGCGTTTCGCGGTCCTGCCTCGAATCGAGGCCATTGCCGTCTACCACGGCGAGATCGCCTGTACCAACGCCGACCTCATCCGCAATCACGCTTATTGCTGGTCGCGCATGTCGGCGGCCGAAATCAGCGAGAAAACCGGTATCGAGCAACGCTGTTACACCGAGCTTGGCCTGGAGGAAATGGCCCTGCTCGCCGCCAGAAATGCCCTCGCCAAGTCCGGCCGCCGGCCCGCCGAACTTGGCGCCGTGCTGTTTTGCAGTTGCACCAGCACCCGACTCATTCCATCGGTTGCCACCTGGCTTTCGGGTGAGCTGGGTTTGTTGCAGACCCATAACTCCTGTGACATTGTTGCTGCCTGCGCCGGCATGTCTTACGGTATTGCCGAAGCCATTCGCCTGTTGCAGGAAGTTGACCGTCCCATATTGCTGGTCTGCGCGGAAAAATTCTCTGACAAGATCGGGACCGTCCGCACCTCGCGCATGATTTTCGGTGACGGCGCGGCTGCGGTCGTGATCGCTCCCGCACCCGAAGGGACCGCTTCCGACATCGAATACTTTCAGACTTACGCCAGCGGTCCCTGGTCGGAGGTGAACTCCATCATCTGGCCGAATCCCGAGTTCGATAACAACATCACCGTTTATGGGCCCGAGGTGAAGTCGCTGGTCACTCGCTATCTGAAGGAGATGATGGGTGAGTTGGCCCAGCTTCCAAACCCCAACGGCGGCGGTGGGTCGCTCATCGACGCCATCGACCTCGTGGTTCCCCACCAGGCCAACAAGAACATGGTCCTCACCCTGGCAGAAGCTGCCGGCATTCCCGGTGACCACATCTTTTTCAACATTGAACGAGTGGGCAACACTTCTTCCGCCAGCATTCTCTTGGCCGTCCATGACGCGGTGCAGGAAGGGCGCATTGACCGCCCCATGCGCGTCTTCGCCCCCGGCTTCGGGGCCGGCGCGGTGGGTGGGTACGTCGTCATGCGGGTAGACCCCGCAGTGGTGAGCTTAAGTTCTGAAGACAGGAGTCTTGAAATGGCAAATATTGCAAATGGAAATGGCTACCAACCGACTTCCCTCTCCGGCCGGGTCGCACTGGTCACCGGGTCCTCACGCGGTATAGGACGCGCCATCGCACTTGAGCTGGCCCGCCGCGGAGCCAATATTGCGCTGAACTTCCGCTCCGACGTCAAACAGGCGGACATCGCGGCCGATGAAATCCGCGAAATCGGCGTCGAGTGCCTCCTGGTCCAGGGCGATGTGGCCCAGAAAGGCGAGGCCGCGCGCATCGTCAAAGAAGTGCTGCAAAAATGGCAGCGCCTCGACATCCTGGTAAACAACGCCGGCATTACCCGCGACCGAAGCATGCGCAAAATGACCGACGACGACTGGGTGTCCGTCATTAACACCAACCTTAACGGCACCTTCTATTGCACCAGTGCAGCCGTGCCCGCCATGGTCAATCAGAGGTTTGGCCGGATCATCAATATCAGCTCGGTGGTCGGGCAAATGGGCGCATTTGGCCAGGCCAACTACTCGGCCAGCAAAGGCGGAATCATCGCCTTCACCAAGACCCTCGCGCTGGAAATGGCCAAGTTCAACATCACCGCCAACGCCATTGCTCCGGGCTTCACTTCCACCGAAATGGTGGATGCTATTCCAGAAGAGATTGCGGCCCAGATCAAGGCCAAGATTCCTCTGGGACGTTTCGCCACCGCGGAGGAAATTGCCAAAGCGGCTGCATTCCTCGCGGCCGACGGGGATTACATCACCGGACAGGAGTTGAACGTCAACGGCGGATACCACATGTGAGCGAGGATTGATCTTTACTTGGAACGAGGTGCCAGCCAGCCATCGATGTGCGGCCAGGTGAACTTGCTGGCTCCGCTGCCCGCCATGATTCCGATGTGACCACCTCGGACGCGGAATAGTTCCTTGTCCGCGCTGCTCACCTTCGCCATGATGGGCTCAGATTGGCACGACGGCGTGATGTGGTCGTCCTCGGCGATTACGGTCAGCAGATTGGCGTGGATGCGGCTTAGATCGACGCGCTGGCCTCGAATCATCAGCTCACCGCGCATGAGCTTGTCTTTGCGATAGAGGTCCACGATAAGTTGGCGAAAGGCGCCGCCGGCCAGAGGCACGTTGTCGGTCACCCAAGTGTTCATCGCATGCCAGGATTCCACCATGCGAGGATCGTCGATGTTGTCCCACAACTTCACATAATTGCCGACGTAATTCTCTACCGGCTTCAGCGCCTTTGCCCCGTAGTCGATCATCTCTCCCGGCATATTGCCGAACGTCGCCAGCACCTTGTCCACATCGAAATAGCGCTCGTCGGTCCAGCGCGCGAAAGTCAAATTCTGCTTGTCGGAAAAGTCCAGGGGAGCGGTCAACAGAATCAGGTTGCGCAAACCGTCTTCGTCGCCACGCAAAGCGGCATAGATCGTGGTGAGGATGGCTCCGATGCACCAGCCCAGCAGGCTGAACTCTTCCACGCCGAAGGTCGCTTTCAGCTTGCGGATGGCGCGCGGCATGTAATCCAGAGTGTAATCGTCAAAAGTGAGGTTCTTGTCTTCCGGTCCCGGTGCTCCCCAGTCCAGCAGATAAAGATCGTAACCCTTGTTGACCATGTACTCGACAAAGCTGTGACCGGGACGCAGGTCAAGAATGTAGGGCCGGTTCATCAGGGCGAAAACCAGCACCACCGGGACCGGATGGCGCTGCTCTTGGGGCAGGACCGGCGTGTAGCGGTACAGTTTGGCCTTGTTGAGCGTCCAGACCAACTCCTTCGGGGTCTGGCCAATCGCAGCCTTGGTGCTCATTACCTTGGTGAGGGTTTTCAGCCGCTCTGCAGCCTCGGTAAACGGGTCGGTGAGAACCGGAGCCTCCGCCATTCTACTTCTTGCCTCGCTTCGCTTTTTTCGCGCTGCTCGTCTTCTTGCTCGCTGGCGGCTTGCTCCGTTGATGCGCGGGACGCGGCTCTGCAAGCGGCGCAGTGCCCGCTTGCACAATCAACCGTTGAATGCCATCCAGCTTGGCATCCAGGTCGTCCAGACGCATTTCGATGTTGGTCATACGTCCGGCGATCGAGACCACATCGGCCCGCGACGGCATTGCCAGTTGCTCGAGCGTCTTGAGCATGGCTTTTTCTACCGCTTCGCGGAAAGGCGCGGAAACCGTTAGATAAGTGTCGAGTACCGCTCCCGTGGCTTGCGCGTAGGCTTCGCTATTCACCATGTCAACCATGGTCTTGCCCCACGCATCCAGGTAGATGTCGCGCACGCCTTTCCACGGCTCCATCGGATCAAACCGCTTGCCATCGTGGACTGGGTCTTCCGCCATTCAGATACTCCCTTCACCACGACGATACACCAGAGACAGTCACGAAGATATCCTGCCGGCCGTTTTTCGCCGGGGTATTCTTGGCGACTGCCTCACTCGACTTGCTCGTCTGTTAGTTCTTGGCGTTGGCAAGAAACGGTTGCGAAGCGAAGTCCAAGACTGACTTCTGCGCTTCGATTACCGCATCCGTTCCGCGTTGGAACGAATCCACGATCAAAGTGGCCGGCCCGGGTACCGCGCTAAGCTGCTTCTTGGTGGACTCAAAAACTACCTTGTTCTGCTCGCTGGCAAAATCCAGGACCTTTTTCTGGGCTTCCACCGACCGCTCAACCGACTTCTTGATAGACGTAGTAACGCCGGCTGCGATCTTGCCGTAGGCATCCACCCGCACCTTGGTGATTTCGGTGGCGGACTTGGTCTGCTCGACCACCAGGTCGATGGCGCTCTTCTGGTTTTCAATGGCGGTTTGCACGGCCTGGCTGGCAACCTCAAAGATGAACGCAGGCGGAGTTACCGGGAAAAAGCTGAATGCCTGCTTCCAGGCCCCCAGCCATGCGGCGGTCTGCTCGGCAGCGACGTCCAGGGTCTTCTTTTGCAGGTCGGCAACCTGCTCAACACTGTTGACGATCACCGGTGAAAAAACGTCTACCAGTTCAGTAGTCACGGCCGCGTTGGCGGGCGTGGTCTTCTTGCTTGACTTGGATGTATTTGGCATGATCTGCTCCTTTGGAGAACGGCATTTATGATTTATGTTGCAATTTATGCTGCAGTGCAACATAAATCAATCTTACTCGCCTCTGGCCCCGTGTCAACCACAAAATGAAAAAAAATGTTTCCCAGCCCCTCATCATCAAGAAGTACGAGAACCGCCGTCTTTACAATTCCTTGACCAGCCAATACATCAACCAGGACCAGGTTGCGCAGCTGGTGCGCGATGGCCATGACGTGCGCGTGGTCGACGCCGCTACCGGCGAAGATCTGACCCGGCTGACCCTGGCGCAGATTGTTGTGGAGGACGCCAAGACGCCCGACTCCATTTTCCCCCTCGACGTGTTGCGTCAAATGATCCTCGCCTCGGGCGTGGCAACCCAGGAAAATTCACTGCGCTACATGAAAGCCATGATGGAGATGTATCAGAATGCCTATCGTGCCCTGCCGGCGCCACTGAACCCGTTCGAGTTTCTGCAAGGCCGCTGGGGGCAACCCGGGTCCGCTAGTGGAGTAACGGGAAACCCGCTGGCGGAGCCGGCCCGGCAGCCGGCGTCCTCCACTGCCCAGACCAAGCCCAGTGAGGTCGACGAACTCAAGCGCCGAGTTGAAGAATTGGAATTGTTGCTGGCCAAAGGCGCCACCAAAAAGGACCCGCAACCACGGAAATCTCGCCGCAAGGCTTGACGCACTGCGGCAAAAGCAGCTAGTCTTTTCTCCGGCGCCCAGCCAAACAGGTCACGACTTGATTCTGCACCAACCAAGGCGCTTCCTCCCACAGTACGTGATGACCAGGAGCATCGATGCCTCGCTCTGAGCAAGACTCTGCCGTAGTAGACGTTCCTCAACCGGTTACCGAGATAGCCATTCCCCAAACTTCGCCGCCCAATACTGCAGTCAGGGCCGAAGTCATACCCGAACTTGCACCCATGGATACGCCGGAGGTGCGCGAAACGCGTCGCCCGGCGCGGGAGAGCGGCCAGCGCGGGAGAGTTGTGGTAATAACCGGAGCTGCGGCTGGAATCGGCCGGGCCACGGCCTTGCGCTTCGCCGAAGAAGGTGCGCGCGTTGCCGCCTGGGACGTTTCTGATAAGACCGCGTCTCAACTCGAATCCGCAATCAAGTGGGCGGGAGGCGATTGCCATTTTCAAGCTGTCGACGTTGCCAACGCGAAGTCGGTCGAATCGGCTGCCGCGGCAGTGGCCGCAAAATGGGGACGCATCGATGTACTCATCAACAATGCCGGCATCGTGCGCGATGCGCAACTGGTGAAGTGGAACGGCGGCAGCCCAGCCTCGATCATGAGCGAAGAGACCTGGGATGCCGTGATCGGCGTCAATCTGAAAGGCGTCTTCCTGGTGACTCGCGCGGTTGTGCCCTACATGATCAAAGCTGGAGGCGGAGTCATTCTGTCCGCCGCCTCGGTCGTGGGACTTCTGGGGAACTTCGGCCAAACCAATTACGTGGCTTCTAAAGCCGGGGTCATCGGCATGACCCGCACTTGGGCGCGGGAATTGGGAAAGTATAAGATCCGCGTCAATGCCGTGGCCCCGGGATTTATTGCGACCGACATGGTCAGATCGATGCCCGCCAAGGTCCTGGAAGCCATGGTCGCGCGAACTCCGCTGGGGCGGGCAGGAACTCCCGAGGACGTGGCCAACACTTACCTTTGGCTGGCTTCCGATCAGGCAAGCTTCATTCATGGAACTGTGATTTCTGTCGACGGCGGCGTGGTGATCGGCACCTGAAAACGCTTCCCCATGTCCCCGAACGAGTTGATAATCGAGCAGGACCGGTTTACCGGCGCTGGACTTCACCACCGCCAAAATCTGAGGCAATCATGGACATAAGAACAATAGGAGTGATCGGGGCAGGCACGATGGGCAACGGCATCGCTCACGTCTTCGCCAAAGGTGGGTACAACGTTGCTCTGGTTGACGTGGAACAGCGCTTCCTCGATCGCGGACTCGACATCATCCGCAAGAATATGGAGCGCGAGGTGTCGAAGGCCAAGCTCACCACCGAGCAATGCGATCAGGCGCTGGCCCGCATCACCGCGACCACCGATCGCAAGCAACTCGCCAATTGCGACTTCATCATTGAGGCGGCCAGCGAGCGCTTCGAGATCAAGTCTGAACTCTTCCGCGATCTCGACGGAATGTGCCGGCCGGAAGTCATTCTCAGCTCCAATACTTCGTCGATTTCCATCACCAAGCTGGCGGCCGTGACCCAGCGGCCCGCCAAGGTCATCGGCATGCATTTCTTCAATCCCGTGCCGGTGATGAAGCTGGTTGAGGTGATCCGCGGACTGGCGACCTCGAACGAGACCTACGCAACCGTAAAGTCACTGGCGGAAAAGCTGGAGAAAACGCCGGTCGAGGTAAACGACGCGCCGGGTTTCGTCTCCAACCGCGTACTCATGCCGCTGTTGAACGAAGCCATGTATGCGGTGATGGAAGGCGTCGCCACCGCCCAAGCCGTAGACGAAGTCTTTAAGCTTGGCATGGCGCACCCCATGGGTCCGCTTACCTTGGCGGATTTCATTGGGCTCGATGTCTGCCTCGACATCATGCGCGTAATGCAGTCCGGCCTCGGTGACCCCAAATACCGCCCGTGTCCGCTGCTCATCAAGATGGTTGACGCAGGCTGGCTGGGCCGTAAATCAGGACGTGGCTTTTATCAGTACTGATCAAGCAGGCGCCCTAGCTTACTCTGCACTTCACAGGTCAAGCTTGCCGATCGGCTCGATGTGGTTCGGAAAGAGAGAGTGGCAAGAGTCCCGCAACCTCCGCGCTGGAAAAGAGAGACGGAGGTTTCCTCGGAAGTTATTAACTTGCTTGGTGGCGGCGGTAGGACTCGAA
>PMWW01000134.1 GCA_003165795.1 Acidobacteriaceae bacterium | reverse complement strand
CGTTTTTCGCGGGCAAGCTCAGTCAGCCTTGTCCCCCGGTTTCTTGCGTACAGGGTGGAATCGGAATCCTTGACGGATGATCCTAGCCGGGCTGTGCCCCGTGACTTTGAATTCGTAAACAATCCCCGGAATGTAAGCCGGATTATCCTCAAGATACAGGGCTATGGGGTCACCTACGCGCGTTATCAGAATCCAAGCTCGCTCCGCGTTCATAACGGCTTGCGCGCTTGCCATGCCTTGGGGTCTTGCCTGATTTCCATGCCTCTATTGTGAGACTGACTTTTGAGACGCGCAAGCCCATGATTTCAGCGGCTCCGCGAACCTGGGGCACAAACCGAAAACCGTGCGAATGCTGCGCTCACGCGAATATCGTCTACGATTCCGACTTTCCGGTTTTTGCGCCGGGCGGTCCCCAGCCGCCGCCGCCGGGGGTTTCGATGCGAATTCGTTCGCCGCGCTGCAAATGCAGGCTGCATTTGCCGGGCAGAATTTCAGTCGAACCGTCGGCGCGAACGATGGCGGTGCGGCCAGGTGCTCCAGCGCTGCCACCAGCGAGTCCATAAGGGCGGGTCTTACGGCGGTCGGCGAGCAGAGTCACGGTGGCGTCGGTGAGCAACTCCAGTTCGCGCACGATGCCATCGCCACCGCGATGTTTGCCGTGCCCTCCACTGCCTGATCGCAGCGCGTACTTGGTTACCCGAAAAGGACAACTGTACTCGAGCGCTTCCGCCGGAGTATTCAGCGAGTTGGTCATGTGAGTGTGCACGCCGGAGACGCCATCGTGCGCGGGGCCGGCGCCGGAGCCGCCGGCGATGGTCTCGTAATAGGCAAAGGGAACAGAGAGCAGAGTGCCGCCGGCAGAGTTGGCGATCGATTGGGAGAGCGGCGACTTGAGGTTGCGGTCATCCATGCCGCCGATGGTGAGATTGTTCATGGTGCCGGAGGAGGCGGCGGGAATGCGATCGGGTAGCGCCGGGGCGAGGGCGCGCAGCAGCACGTCGACGATGCGCTGCGAAGTTTCGACATTGCCGCCGGCCACGGCAGCCGGAGGCAGCGCGTTGACGACGGTGCCCGCGGGAGCGATGAGTTGGATGGGACGCATGAGACCGGCGGTGGCGGGAACATCGTCGCGCAGCAGACATCGGAAGACATAGAAGCAGGCGGAATAGGTGATGGCTTCGACGGCGTTGACGCTGCCGGCAACTTGCGGCGAGCTGCCGGTGAAATCGACGACGATGGGTGGTGCATTGGAGGACTTGCGCGGGAAGGTGATGCGGACGGCGATGCGAACAGGAGCATCGCGAACCCCATCGTCGTCGAGAAAATCCTCGGCAGCGTAAGTGCCAGGAGGGATGGTAGCGAGGAAGGCGCGCATCATCTGCTCGGAGTAATCGAGCAAGGCGTGGCCGGCGCGCTGCACCCGCGGAAATCCGTAACGCCGGCAGAGTTGCTGCAAGCGAGTGATGCCGGTGTGGCAGGCCGCGAGCTGCGCGCGCAAGTCGCCCTCACGTTCCTGGGGAGTACGAACGTTGTTCAGCAAGAGCGCGAGGAGGTCACGGTCGAGGTGGCCGCCGCGCACAATCTTTACCGGCGGAATCCGAAATCCCTCCTGGTAGATTTCGCGGCAGGGACCCATGGAGCCAGCGTAGGTGCCACCGACATCGGCGTGATGGGCGCGGGCAGCAACAAAGAAACTGGGCGCGGCGGGATGCCGGGGTTGGGTCGGCGGGATGCGGTCGAGGCGAGTGGTCGTCGCGAGAGACTTGGCGCGAGCGGCGGTGGCTTCAGATCTTGCGGGAGCGGTAGCTTCAGATCTTGCGGGAGCGATGAAGACCGGCGCGACCACGGTGATGTCGGGCAGATGAGTGCCGCCGCGAAAGGGATCGTTCAACATGGCGATGTCGCCGGGAGCAAGAGTGAGCTCGGCGATGGCCGCACGAACCGACATGGGCATGGAGCCGAGATGCACCGGCATGTGATCGCCCATGGCGAGAGTTTGTGCGGCGGCGTCAAACAGCGCGCAGGAATAATCGCGACGCTCTTTGATGTTGGGGGAGAAGGCGGTGCGGCGCAGGGCGGCGCCCATCTCTTCGGCGATGGAGTGGAAGAGATGCTTGAAGACTTCGAGTTCGATGGGATCAGGGCGCACGAGGGGCAGTGTACTCCAAAGAAGACGGAGGAAATTGTCCTGCGAACCGGGACGCGGCGGAAGGCCCAAATCACTAAAGTGAGATTGGCGCAAGATATTTGTCAAGATTTTTGTTGACATTCTTAAGAAGTAACCGCAATATCTTGCGATAGGCATACTGCTCATGCAATATCTTGGGCAGCTATGTAATTGGGCCAAAACAAAACGCTCAACAACCTTCAAGGGAAGGTTCCATTACAGGAGGAATTACAAATGGCAACGAAGAAGAAAGCTACCAAGAAGGCCGCCAAGAAGAAAAAGAAGTAACTGATTCCGGCGAGGCCCTGTGCCTCGCTGATTTCTTGCTCACTCCGGGCCTCCGCACGCTGTTCGCGGAGGCCTTTTGTCGTGCCCCCGCGATCGGCCCCACTGGCGGCGGGCCCTCCAGTTGATAGTTACGGTTCCGTTCGTCGCCGGGGTGGGCGCGGCGGAACCGTCAGCATGTTGGGCGCGATGAAGCCAAGCAGCGGATTGAGAAGCTGCGCTACATGCGCCGCAATCCCGTGAAGCGCGGGCTGGCAGAGTAGCCGGAAGACTGGGAGTGGAGCAGCCTTCGACACTATGCGACGCTGAAGCCGGAGTGATTCTGCGGCATTTACGGACGGCCTCAAGAGACTGTGTCGCGACCCTTGTCGCCACTACGCGGCTCGTGATTACCTCCCATTTTACCCGGCGCTCAACCACCCCAACTCGCTCAAAAACGGTGCGAGTTGGGGACCCCGCTCACGCGCCGGACTAACTTCATAGCCGCCGCTGCGCGGCTAGTCTAGCGTCACGGATTCTCAGTATCGATGTGACGCGGCGCGGTTCGCCTGCTAACTGCGGCTACTGTTTGGGGATCACTTCGCGGCGACGGGCTCGGCCTGTAGCTGCTGCAGGTTCTGCGGCAGACGGTCTTTCTCAACCACGAAATTGCCCAAGAACAACATGTCCATTTCGCTGCGCGAGAAAGTGCTGAAGGCGTTGGCCGGAGTGTTCACGATGGGCTCGCCCTTCAGATTGAACGAGGTGTTGAGGATCGCGGGCACGCCGGTCGCCTGCGCGAACCGCTCGATCAGCCCATGATAGCGAGGACTGGCGTCACGGAAAACCGTCTGCAACCTGCCGGTGCCATCCACGTGGGTGATGGCCGGCAGCACGCTATGCTTGGAGGGCCGCACCGGCACCACGTAAAGCATGTAGCGCGCCGGGTACTGGTGCATCGCGTTCGGCAGCTGGAAGAATTCTTCCGTGCGCTCTGCCAGCACCGAGGGAGCGAAGGGCCGGTAAGGCTCGCGGAACTTGATCTTGGTATTGACGATGTCCTTCATGGCAGGATTGCGCGCATCGGCGATGATACTGCGATTGCCCAGCGCGCGTGGTCCCCACTCGAAGCGTCCCTGAAACCAGCCAATCACGTTTCCCTGTTGCAGGCGGTCGACCGCCAGGTCCAGTAGCTTGTCGTCATCGTCGACGCGCTGAAAGGGGATGGAATTCTGCTCCAGAAATTCGTGGACCGCGGAATCCGAATAGCCTTTGCCCCAGTAGGCATGGTCCATGCGAAAGCGCCGGGGATGGCCGAGAAGCATATTGTCAGCCCACAGCGCCGCTCCCAGCGCGCCTCCACCGTCTCCGGCGGCAGGCTGAATGAATATCTCCTCGAAGGGCGTCTCGGAAAGCAGGCGATGATTGGCCACGCTGTTCAGTCCCACTCCGCCGGCGATGCACAACCTCTTCATGCCGGTTTCTTTGTGCAATTGCCGAGCCATCGAGAGCAATACTTCTTCCGTGACCTGCTGGATGCTGGCGGCGATGTCGGCGTAAAACTGGTTCAGCTTGCAGAGCTCATTGAAGTTCGCGGGCGCCTCGCCAAAATACGCGGGGAAGCCGGAATCGGCGGTGAAGAACAACATCTTGGGCGGCCGCGGCTCGCCAAACAGCTGCACAAAGCGATTGTTGAAGGTGCGCTCGGTGGAGTGCTGGAAGCTGAAGTAATCCATGTCGAGTGAGAACGAGCCGTCCGATTCCTGGCGGATCAACTTCCACACCTTATCGACGTAGCGGGGCTGGCCATACGGCGCCATCCCCATGACTTTGTACTCGCCCTCGTTGACCTCGAAGCCCAAGAAAGCGGTAAACGCGCTGTAGAGCAGCCCCAGCGAGTGCGGGAACATCATCTGCTTGCGAATATCGATCTGGTTGCCGCGTCCAACACCCCAAGTCCCGGTCACCCATTCGCCGACGCCATCGACAGTGAGCACGGCTGCCTCTTCGAATGGCGAGCACAAGAACGCGCTGGCGGCATGCGACATGTGATGTTCACAATAGAGGATTTTCTCGGTGGGAATACCCAGCTCCGCCGAAATCTTGGAGCCGACCCAAAGCTTGTCTATCATCCAGGTGATCATCGACTCGCGGAAGACCTTGTACGACTGAGGATAGGTCTGGAGCACGCTCATCAAAATGCGATCGAACTTGCGGAACGGCTTCTCGTAGAACACGGCGTAGTCGAGGTCTTGCCCCTTGATGCCGCCACTTTCCAGGCAAAACTTAATGGCATGATGGGGAAATCCGAAGTCATGCTTGATGCGGCTGAACCGCTCTTCTTCGGCGGCGGCAATCAGCATGCCGTCCTGCAAGAGTGCGGCCGCGGCATCATGGTAATAGCAGGAGATTCCCAGGATATTCATGTCAGCCTTGGCGGCGGGCCTCATCGAGCGTGTTGGGTATGGCAGGATGGTCGAACCACTTCACCGGACGTTTCTTGCTATGCAGAGAATCCGAGAAGAACCGCACCGCCAAGCCGAACAGCGCTATCACGGTTGCGTAAAGCAGGGTAAGAATGATGCGGGCATTAACGTTGCCGATAAAGTGGCCGAACTTCTTCCAGCCTTCTGTTAGCTTCGCCTTCAACGGAGCAGGTAAGCACACCCAGACTAGAACAGCGAGAAGGGCGACGGCCGAGGCGGCCCGCCAATGGAGTCTCACGAAATGGAGCGGCGCCAACATTCTTTGTTTTCCCCTAGAAGAACGAGTAGATAAACGGCGCGATGGCGGAACTCTGGGCCAAAATCAGCAAAACTCCAAAGATAGCCAGAGTGATCAGTATGGGGGTTAGCCACCAGCGCTTATTGCTCCAAAAGAAGGAAAACAACTGTCCGGCGGTTCCCAGGCGCTGACCGCTGGTCTTAAAGAAACCCATCTCTAGTCTCTCCCCGAAATCGATCAAGCTGTCCCCGCCGCACCGCATGAGCGGCTCTCAGGGACGGCAATCCTGCGTCATTCTACCCCAGATTGTACCGGATTTGGCCCGGCATGGGCCGTTCGACAGCCGCATCGTAGGTTGCGACCCAGTCTCCGAAAGCCCAGCTTGTAAAAAGGAGCCGGTCACGGGCTTGAGGGCCGCTCTTGCCAAAACGCAGCTACTTAGACCTACTAATCCGCTGCCAGCGCCTTCGCTGAAACATTCAGCCGGCTGGCAAACTCGAAGGCCTGGCCAAGGTCGTCGACCAGGTCCCCGACATCTTCCGCGCCCACGGAAATTCTCACCAGGTCAGCGGGAATGCTTTTCAACTGGCGAAGGCTCGCCGGAATGCTGGCGTGCGACATGTAGTTGGGCAGGCTGATGGTGGAATTCACGCTGCCGAAGCTGACGGTAATGGCGAACAGTTTGGTCGCCTCTACCACGGCGCGGGAAAGCTCCGGATCGCCGGTCACGAAGCTGATCACCGCTCCGTCTCCCGAGGCCTGCGAGCGATGAATGCGGAGCTGCTCCTCGTCGGCGAAGCCGGGAAAGTAGACACGCTCCACCGCCGGATGAGCGTCGAGCAATTCGGCGATAGTTCTCGCGCTGGATTGCTGGCGGTCGAGCCGCAGCGCCAGCGTTTTCATTCCGCGGAGCAACAGGTAGCTGTCGAACGGGGCCAGCCCGGCGCCTTCGCCGTTCTGGATGAGATACAGCTCCTGGCCCAGCTCTTCATCGCTCACCACCGCCGCGCCCGCCATCACGTCGCTGTGACCGCAAAGAAATTTCGTCGCCGAATGCACCACGATGTCGGCGCCGAGTTCCAGCGGCCGCTGCAGATAGGGCGACATGGTGCTGTTGTCCACGCACAGTAACGCTCCGCGATGATGGGCAATCTCAGCCGCCGCCCGGATATCGATGATCTGCAGCAGCGGATTGGTTGGCGTTTCCAGGTAAACCAGCTTGGTGTTATCGCTGATGGATGCCACCACCGCGTCCAGGTCGCTGAAGTCGACATAACGAACCTGGATGCCGCGCTTGGGCAGAATGCGCGAGAACAGCCGGTAGCTGCCGCCGTACAAATCGTTGCAGGCGAGGATTTCATCTCCCGGCACAAGCAGGCGGGTAACCGCGGTGATGGCAGCCAGCCCGGTACTAAAGCAGAAACCTCGGGTTCCACCTTCCAGCGCGGCAATGTGTTTCTCCACCACGGCGCGCGTAGGATTTCCGCTGCGCGAATAATCGTATTCGCCAAACTCGGTTGCGTCCGACTGGCGAAACGTTGCGGTCTGGTAGATGGGAGTGTTGGCGGGAGTGTGGCGATCACCCGGCGCCGGATTGAACGTCAGTAGTCTGGTTGCAAATTTCACGCTGCACCTCCCGCTTCCAGCGCTTCCACTAGCGAATATTCGGCCGGCAGCTTGGCGGCTTGGCGCTCGCGCGACAAGTCGAACAGATCGGCCATCACTGCAGCGGTCGTGGGCCATCGGCCAGCGCCGCGACCCGTCCAAACATGTGGCGGCGAATCGGGGGACGGCTGGGTGTCAATCAGCAGGCAGTTCTCTTCGTTCCTGATTTGCGCGAAAGGATGGCCGGCGTCGACCAGGGTCGGTTTGACTTCGAGATGGACCCCGTCATCAGCGAGCACAGCGGTGCCCACCAGCCGGGCCCGACTGCCGTTGCGGGCGGCGGCTTGCACCCATTCCAAGTCGATCGCGCCAATGCCCCGGGTATTGACAGAGTGCGTTTCTATTTCCGGGAACGCGCAACGCGCCAGCAGGCGCAACTTGCAGACCGTATCCGAGCCGGAAAGGTCGGCGCGGGGGTCCTGCTCGGCAAAGCCTTTGGCTTGGGCCTCGGCGACTGCCTGCTCCCACGAGCATCCGGTGGCGATGCGGTCAAGAATGTAGTTGCAGGTGCCGTTCAGAACTCCGGACAGCGCAACAATGTGGCCATCGTCGGCCTGCGCGCGTACCGCTTCGAGTGCGGGAACTGCGCCACCAACGGCAGCCGAGTAGCGAAGATCGTCAAAGGTCTCCAGCTGCGCGTCCTCGGCCAGCAACAGTTTGTTGGCGGTGACCACGGGCTTGCCCGCGGCCAGTGCGGCGCGCACCAAGTCGCCGGCCGGACAGCTTCCGCCGATCAGCTCAACCACCACATCGACGTCGTCGATCACGTCCCAACAGTCGCGCGTCAAAAGATCGACCGGTGCGTGATGGACGTGCAATTCCGGTCTGCGTACGGCGATGCCGGTCACTTCAAAAAGCTCAGGGTGCTTCCATAGCTCCTGGAAGACTCCCAGCCCAACTGTGCCCAGGCCCAGCAGCCCAATCTTGAGCGGCGTCTGGGAACCGGTTCGCACCGACAAGATGGAGCGATGGCTGCCCACCGTGGTGGCATAGTTCTTGCCGATAGCGGCAACTTCGAAGCGCACCCCGGTCTTCTTGCCGAAGGCGATGGCCTTCCGCTGAACCACTTTTCCGGCGATGGCAAGAGCATCGCCGAACTTGATCTCGTCGAAGCGCTGGGCACCGGGACAGGTTGCAGGATCGCTGTTGTAGATACCGTCCACATCTTTGATAAGCCGACATCGCGCGTTGAGCTGCTTGGCCAGGAACAGGGCGGAAAGATCGGAGCCTCCGCGCCCGAACAACGCGACGCGGCCGCTGCGATCGCGGGCAACGAAGCCCGGAATCACGGCCACTTTGCCTTGATTCAGCACCCCTTCGATGGCAGCGAGCTCCGCGCTGACCGGTTCCGTGTCGTTGGAAGTCGTTTCCGCGATGAGCTGAATCTGGCTGGGATCGAGTACCTGTGCCGGAATGCCAAAGCGATCGAGTTCGAGAGTTAGAAATGCGGTAGCGACTTCTTCACCGGTAGCAACAATGCGAGCGATGGCCTCGGGATTGGCGCCGCGATATTCGTCGACGCTCCCCAGCAGCCGGTCGGTTTCGCCGGCGAAGGCCGAGACTACCGCGACCACGTTATATTGCCGCCGAATCCAGCGATAAATTTCATGCACCGCGTGGGGAAGGTCGGCGCGCGACTGCAGAACTGAGCTTCCGAACTTGAGGATGATTACTTTGCGAGACATGGCTCAACCTCCTGCTTCTCTTCGGTCAGCGCAATCGCAGCTAGCGCGCTCTCCAAATCGGCGATAATGTCCGCCGGATTCTCCAGACCGACCGAAAGCCGTACCAGGCCATCGGTGATGCCGGTGCGCTCGCGAATTTCGCGCGGAACATCTCCATGCGTCATGGAAACCGGATGCGTGATCAGCGTCTCCGCGGCACCCAGGTTCTCCGCCAGAATGCATAGCCGGACCGTGTTCATCAGCTGAATGCCGGCGTCGGCCCCTCCCTTCAGTTCGAAGGCGATGATCCCTCCCGGCAGCCCTTGCTGCTCTTGCGCCAGGGCAAACTGCGGGAAACTCGCAAGACCGGGAAAGTGCACGCGTGCGACCTGGGGATGCTGCTCCAGCCATTCGGCAATCTTCTGCGCGCTGGAGCAGTGCTGTTGCAGGCGCAAGGGAAGCGTCTTCAGTCCCCGCAAAGTCAACCACGACTCCTGCGGAGACTGGATGCAGCCCAGGGTTTTGCGGATGAGCCGGAGCCGCTCCAGCAATACCTCATCACGAGTAGCAATCGATCCGCCCACGGTGGAGTTGTGGCCCTCGATGTACTTGGTGGTGGAAAGCAAAGTAATGTCGGCTCCAATATCGAGCGGCCGCTGCAGAACCGGGGTTAGGAAGGTGTTGTCGACGGCCAGCTTGGTCCCAGCCGCGTGCGCGATCTGGGCGATGGCGGCAACGTCGGTCAGCTTGAGCGTGGGATTGGCCGGCGTCTCGATGAAGACCAGGCGGGTGTTGGCTTTGATTGCCTGCTCGACCGCACTTGGATTCGAGGTATCGACAAACCAGGCCTCAACCTGAAAGTTTGAGAGCACCTGCTGAAACAGTCTTACCGTGCCGCCGTATACCACGTCGGAAACGACCACGTGATCGCCCGATTTCAGGATTGCCAGAAAGAGCGTGGAGATGGCGGCCATGCCGGTGGCGAAACATACGGCCGGGGGCGTGTCTTCCAGCGCGCCTAGCGCAGCTTCAAGGGCCGACACGGTGGGGTTGGCGGCGCGGGAGTAAGTGAATCCCTTATGAACGCCCACCGCCTGCTGATGGTAAGTGGTGGATTGATAGATCGGGGTGAGGACGGCACCGGTGGCCGGATCGGGCGTAACCCCACCGCGCACTGCGGTGGTCGAGTACAGGTCAGGCGAGAAACTCATGGAACTCTCCAATCGAAAATTACCCAGAACGCAAAAACCGCCCGTTTTCCTAGGCGGCTGTTCACGATTGGAGACGATCTGGTAGGGCTGTCAGACTCCGCATGTGGACAGGGCACCGCCTAGGGTGCACATGGCCATGTACATTCGTTGAGTCGTTGAGAACATAACAAAACCATACCGTACGGGTTGCGAAGTGTCAAGGTTTTGCTGCTTCGTATGGTGCAACTAATAGGGGACAAGTTGAGTGTACCGCGCCAGCCTTAATCGGACAGAGCGTGTCACTAATTAAGACTGTTGGCGCTCGTCTTACTCGTCTTAATAGAGACCGTCTGAATCTTTTCCGCCCGCGGCTGCCGCGGCTGCGTCGTCCTTGGCGATGCGGAAACCTTGCGGGCGATAGTCCGCGGGTAGAAACTCGGCAGGAATAGCAGTCCGGTTTCCATCGCGCAGAGCGGAGTAAACCGGCGACATAATTTCTACGCCGCCGGCGTAGAAGCAGTCCTGAATATTGGCCAGCAAATCGGCATAAATGTAGACCATTTCTAAAGGCTGTCTGGTATAGGCATTGATTTCGTACTCCACGTAGGAGTTCTCCAGAGAATTCTGCAACACGAAGGGCGCGGGTTGGGCCAGAATGCGACTGGTTTTCAGCGCAGCTTCAATCAGTAAGCCGTGTACCTTGCGCCAGGGAACGTCATACCCGATGGTGACGGAAGTGTGCAGAATGAGTCCGTCGCTTTGCGCCAGCATGCTGTAGTTAATGACATGACTACTCAAGACGACAGAATTGGGGATGATGACTTCCTCGTTCTTGATGGTCCGCATGTGCGTGGCCAGCGTACTTTGCGCGGTGACTTCTCCCGTGTTGTCACCAATCTTCACCCAGTCGCCAACGCGGAAGCCGCGCGTATAAGTCAGGATGACGCCAGCCACCACATTCGCCACCGCAGATGTAGATCCCAACGAGAACAGCACTCCGATAAAGAGGCCCACGCCTTTGAAAGCGGGCGAGTTCTCTCCCGGCAAGTAAGGATAGATGACGACGGCGGTGAAGCAGAACAGCAGGAAGCGGACGATCTTGTAGGTAGGCTGGATCCATTCCGGATAAAAGCCTGGTATGCGAATGTTGCCGCGCTCGAACTCGCCGGCCAGAATCCGTATGAACTTCAGTATGTAGTACACCACCGCAACGATGACGGCGATATAAAAGAGGTTGGGCAGATAGTTCAGAAAGGAATGGCCCACAAACTCTACTGGTGTGATGATGTAGCCTAGCAGACGCTTGCCATGCTCGCGCGTCCACGGGAAGTAGTTGAACTCAGTCGCCAGAAATATCCAGGTCAGGATGAAGATCAAGACCACCCGCAGCAACTGGACGCAGGTTGCGAGCAATCCCGCCAGGCGCTTGCCGGCCACGATTTCGGATTGCTGGATTTTNNGTCGGAAGCGCCTTGCGCGCGATCTTGTGCCGAAAGCGTCCCGATCGCCTCGTAGATGCGAAGGACCTCGTGTCCTTCTACGGTGACGGGATAGCCGCTAGCCTGAGTCGACGAAAGTGGAAACTGCTGCGCCAGCGCGGTTGCGCTCGCGAATAACAAGCCGGCGCAAATCACGGTCGCGGCGATCCGCTTGAGATGGGACATTCGCGGCGGGCGGGGTGCGCGGCCTCTAGAACTCGCCGAGGCGGGAAACGATGTCTTGCGTCCAGACATGATGCGGCCCATGTTAGGCCATACCCGCGCCGGACTCAAGGAAGGAGGGTACCCTTCCGGTGCGTGACAATGGATGTGAAAAGCCCTAATATCACCAAAAGGAGGCGCAAACTAATGCAGTTGGAAATCCCTACGGATATCGAACGTGACATCCAGCGGTTTGCGCAGGAAGAGCACATCGCGCACGACCAAGCCGTTTTGCGACTGATTGAAACTGGCCTCTCGGTGAAAAAGTTGGTCTCTAAAACGGTATTCGAACAAGGACTCGGATTGTTCGGGAGTCCCGAGGATTCCGCTCTCCTCGATGAAGTTGTCTCCACTGCCTACGAGGAAAGACGGCGACCATCGAAAACTGTGCCTAGGCTATAGATGATGGTGAAATCCATCTTGGACACGGACATCCTTTCCGAATATCTCAAAGGGCACGATCTGACCGTCATTGGCCGTGCATCCCGGTACGCTAAAGAGCACGGCGTTTTCACCTTCACAAGCGTCACGGTTTACGAGTCCTTAGCAGAAACAATCTTATGCCTTTGCAACTCCTGTGAAACAGTTGTCGGTGACGAAGTAGCTGACAGCAAGGTGTTTGGTTCAGCCAAACGGGTGGATCGCCTCTTCTGGAACTCTGGTAGGGTTAGCTCAGCGATCTCATGAATTCCGCCGCGCGCGCAACGTAAGCGGGGTCAACCCATCGAGTGGGGCTGCGCTGAAAACTGAGTCGGCCGTTGAAAGTACCAAAGATTTTTTGCATCTCAGGCGAGAGCACCTTAAGCGGTTGGCCCGCCCGATTGCGTCCCATCACGCTGATGCACACTGCCTTTTTGAGCAACCGGCTGCAATCAGAACCCTTGATTAACACAAGCTCGGTCCTTTGCTGCTCGAACACCCGCTGATGCCGCACATGAAAGTTGTTTGCAAAAAGGCTGCGTGTCTCTTGATCGCCAAGGCTATCCGGTTTTCCTGCCACCTGCACTTCAAAATATCCCATCAAATAAAGTGCCGGTTCTGACCTGCAATCCCATCCTTCTAGTCCGCAATAGAAAATCAGCATGTCTCCTTTTTCCAAATGACGCAGACCGGCTTTGGGCGGCGTCGGATCGCCATAGGTAAATGTAGCGAACTCCGGATCGAAGTGGACAGACTGATTGGCCATCGCGACGCGGCGGGACTCTGGAAAATATTCGAGGAGCTTCCATTGCTTGAGGCTGGTCGTGTTGCCATAGGTGCGTTCGTCGATGTCGAAGCCGTCAGGAATCGGAACGTAATCGAACGAACCGTCATGGAATAGCGGCCCTTGTATTCCTCNNATCGATCCCAATTCTGAGCATAGCAACTTTCATCTTTTAGCACTTACGTTTGGTTGAATTCTTCTTTTTAAGAATATCAGGAGGTGTAACGCCAGAATCCTGATCCTGCCAAGCGACCTTTGAACGAGGCTGTCTGATCTGACAATCTTCAGCCCACCTAAGAATTTCTTGGACTTCTTCCTGCATCTCGCGAGGGAGAGACCGTGACATCACAAGTCGAACATGCTGATCCTCAAACATATGTCTGAAAAGATTGGGTGCGAATTTATTAAAGTCTGGACCCTTCTCACCCAAGAAGACGAAGCGCTCGAACGTTACAAGAGGCCCTCTGAAGGTTTTGCTCCAGTCGGGGCGTTTAGCGCCAAACCATAGAGGGCTAGAGGCCTCACTCTTAGAGGGGCTTATACCAATCCAATTTATCTTACGAGCGATACCCTCGGAGCCAGAATCTGGACTCTTGCCACCAATGCCAATTACCGCGTCAAAACGATAGCCCCGGACCTGGCCCATACAATCATGAATACCAAAAATGCCCGACTCGTCAGGGTCGCCTTTATGGGTCCTTTTGTACACCAATGTATTCAACGGGTCCTTCCACGCGATGCAAACCGATTGTATCCCCTTCACCTAATGCGCGGTCCGACAAGCGCTTGTAGTCAAGATTGATGAACCAGGGCTTAGCCCGCTTTATTCGT
>PMWW01000107.1 GCA_003165795.1 Acidobacteriaceae bacterium | reverse complement strand
CGGCTGGGCCGTGTTCAACACCAACTGCAGAGTGGAAGCCGAATTGACGTTCCATGTCCCGCCGGTGGGCGGGTTCCAGGTGGTGTCGATGTAAACCTGAGGAGAGGCAGGGAATGGTTCTCCCGTCACCGCGATTACAGTGAGGGACACGGTGACAGTTTGCTGGTTCGTGCCGCTGGTAGCGGTCACCGTGATGGGATAGGTTCCCAGCGGCGTGCCGCTTCCCACAGTTACCGTCATGGTTGAGATACCCGCACCTGGAGCTGGAATGGTGCTGGGGACGAAGGTAATAGTCGCACCCGAGGGGGCACCAGCCGACGAGAGGCTGATGGGAGCGTTGAAGCCACCACTGATAGCCGTAGAAATAGCCGATGTTCCCGGACTCCCTTGCGGGATGGAGAGCGAAGCCGGCAAGGCGGAAACTGTAAAGCTTCCCGATTCCAAGGTGACCGTTAGTGTGACTGTAGTATTTTGCTGAATCCCGCCACCATTACCGGTGACGGTAATCGGATAAGTCCCCGGCGGCGTGTTAGAGCCAACCATCATGCTCATTGTTGACCTGCCTGAACCTGGCGCAGGAATGGGATTTGGACTGAAGCCCACCGTGGTGCCGGCGGGCTCTCCGGCAGCTGAAAGACTGATGGCGCTGTTGAACCCATTGGAGATGGTTGTGGTGATGGTGGAGGTCCCTTGATTGCCTTGAACGACCGTGAGCGAAGACGGCGAGGCTGCCATCGTAAAGGTCGGCTGTCCTTGCTGGGTGACGGTAAGAACAACCGTGGTGGTTTGCCGAATCCCACCCCCGTTGGCGGAGACTATTATGGAATATATTCCTACCTTCACCGAACCGCCGACTGTTATGGTCATCGTCGAGCTGCCGGAACCGGGGGCTGGGATCGGGTTAGGACTGAAACTGAAGGTGATTTGCAAGCCCGGATAAGGCGTCCCGGCAGACAAAGTAATGGGGTCATTGAAACCGCCGCTGATCGTAGTCGTGATGGTAGAAGTTCCTTGGCTGCCTTGCGCCACCGTGAGCGAAGAAGGCGAAGCCGAGACCGTAAAGCCTGGTTGCTGGGGGGGCATCTGCGCAACTAACAAAATGCTGAATAAACAGAAATGTAAGGCAATAGTGAATGCTCGAACGCGGCTGGTCATGAGTGCTCCTTGGTATCGACTGGCAAAGGGCGGGCTGGTATGCCAGGTACCGGCGGAATTTTGAATTGCTCTCTAGTTCAGACTGTATGCAGTCATCGGCCTTTAGTCACCGGCCATCGGCAGTCTAGTTAAACTAAAGTAATCTCTAGGGTGGTTACCGTTCTACTTTTGCCGGAAGGTTGGGCGTAGGGACGGACCGCTGGGCTGAAGACCCTTTAAGGATATTTCCGATCCAATGCGGCAGTAGTTTTGGTCTCGCGGGCCGCTCTCGGAGGCGATCCTGAAGCTCAATGAAGATGAATAACGAACGCTCAGAACGGATTCCGGTCCTGCTCATGGTGCGGGAGTTAGGTATAGGTGGGACGGAGCGCCAATTGGTGGAGACGGCGCGGTTCCTGCAGCGCGAACGATTCGTTCCCCATGTAGGTTGCTTTCGCCCGGATGGGTTGCGGCGGAGGGACCTGGAACAGGCCGGCGTACCGATCCTGCACTTGCCGGTTTATTCGTTCAAATCGCCCGCGGTGCTGAAGGCGGCAGCGCAGCTGATTCGGTATATCCATCGGCATCGTATCCAGATCGTTCATTCTTTTGACGCCCCACTGAATGTCTTCGCCGTGCCCATAGCTCGTTTGGCGGGAACCCCCGCGGTGATATCGAGCCAGCGCGGTGATCGGGACTTAACCACGCAACGGCTTAAGCGGCTGCTGCGGATTACAGATCGACTGGCCGATGCAGTGGTAGTGAATTGCCAATACATGAGACGGTACCTGATCGAGGAAGAGCGCGTGGCGGAGCGCAAAGTGCGTCTTTGCTACAACGGCATCGACACCGACCAGTACCAACGCCGAGCCGGCAACTCGCCATGTAGCGGGCAAGTGGTGATTGGCACGGTCTGTGCGCTTCGTCCGGAAAAGGGAGTGGACACGCTGATACGGGCCTTTGGGGCCTTGCGGCGTCTGGATGCGGCGCTGGTGATAGTAGGCAGCGGTCCGGAAGAAGCGAGGTTGCGGGCATTGTGTGCGGAGGCCGGTGTCAAGAACTGTCACTTTGAGCCTGCCACCCAAGACGTGGCTGAGTGGCTAAGCGGCATCGACATCTTTGTACTGCCGTCGCGTTCCGAGGCCCTATCTAACGCTTTGATGGAGGCGATGGCCTGCGGCTGCTGTCCGGTGGCATCGCGCGTCGGAGGCAATTCCGAGCTGATCAAGCACGGACAAAGCGGGCTATTGTTTAAGGTGGATGCAGTCGACGAGTTGGCCCATCATCTGCAAGCTCTGTTGGCCGATGAGCCGCTTCGGCGGAGATTGGCGCTGGCCGCTGCGGCCAAGATCAGGAGCCAGTTTACTTTTGCCGATGCGGCTGACACCATGCAGGGAATTTACCAATCGGTGCTCAGTTCGACGGGGAGGAAGCTGGGCGGTCCTGGGGCATCTTCCGGCTGAACAGGTTTGACAAGCGCTGGACGTTCTTCCGGAGCTCATACTGATCGGCGATGCGCTCCCGCGATAGCGTGGCCATTTGACGCCGTAGCTCAGGGTTGTCCATGAGCGAAGCAATAGCGGAAGCCAGGTCGGCTAGGTTCGCTGGCGTCACCAGCAATCCCTCAATTCCATCGCGAATCAGCTCCGGGATGCCGGTAATGCGAGGCGCAACGCACGGTACTCCTGTAGCCATGGCCTCCATCAGGACCACGGGCACGCCTTCGGCGAAGCTGGAAAGCACGCATAAGTCACTTTCGGCATACATTTGGCGCAGCTCGTCCTGGGTCTTCCAGCCCTCGAAGATGACGCGGCCGGCGATTCCAAGCTGTCGCGCTCGCTCTTGCAATTGGTGGCTGTCCGGTCCGTCGCCGACCAGTCGCAAACGAACATTTCTTCCCTCGGCGACGAGAAGCGCAACCGCTTCCAAGAGGAGGGGATAACCTTTTACGTCGGCGAGGCGGCCAACGGAAATCAGCTCAAAGGGGGCAGGACGTTCGCGGAAGGTTGCGGGCTGCCATCCGCTGATATCGATACCGAGAGGTACGACTTCGATCTTGTGCCAATCGGACGGCAAGGACCACAGCATGATCTGGCTGCGGCAAAAGTAACTGATGCTGGTTACCAATTCCGCGGCCGCAACCTTCTCGCGGATTCGGAAACTTTCGGGATCGAAGAATTCCGAAGGACCATGAATGGTCATCGACAGCCTGATGTCGAAAACCCTGGTCATGATGAGTGCGACCGTGGTGGTGTAAACGGAATGAACGTGCTCGATGCCGGCCTGGCGCAAGCGATGGCCGGCCAGGACCGCTTCTAGGAAGTAAGCCATTGCGCGGGCCGTGGAATGAGGATGAAAGCGACCGATGCGGCATGCGGTCAGCAGGCCCCGGAGGTAGCGCCGCGGCCGGGTGGCGAAAGTTGCCGCGTGGGCCCGCAGGAATTGCAGCGGGCCGCTTCCCAGGATGTACCAGGTGGAGTCCCACTCTTGCTGTTCTGCGGCTGATAATTGGGATGGGCGGTTTTTCGGCTTACGGATGGAAACCGTTTGAATGTCCCAGCCGAGGGCCCTGAGTTCGCGCACTTCTCGTAAGAGATAGGTGTGGCCCAGGGTAGGGTACTCGCTCAAAAGGTAAGCGATTTGCATATTTGGGACGACCACCAAGGGGCGGTTTGCCAATTTGGTCATGCGGCTGGCGCGAATCCCAGTAGGGCTCGCGTTCACCCAACGCCCTGGAGAATAACCATGATAAACTACACGCACTTGACCGAACGGTAGCGGTTTCCCCGCCGCGAATGGCGCCCCTTGGGGAACCGCGTTATACATTAATTCCCTGGAGCAAGGCCTGTGAAGTCTATCGAGCAGCGGCGACCCGATTCCATCNNGATTCCATCCAGCAGCGGCGACCGGATGCCATCCTTAGTGCCGTATTTCCCATCCTTGTAGTGTTCCTGTTCGCCGTTTTCACCGGGCTTCCCGAGTTCACTCCCGTGGTTCGTGACCTGCGTCCCCTGTTTTTTATCGGGGCACTGGGGTTGCTTGCGGTCGGCGTCACCGGACGGTTCATGAAGGTGGTATCCAGCCCCATTGGCAAGGCACTGACGCTGTTTACGGTTTGGTTCATCATCTGCATTCCGCTGGCAATTTGGCGCGGCGGCAGCCTGGTGATTTTTGAAGATTACTGGTCTAAGTCGTTCCTGGCGTTCGTGCTCACGGCGGGCTTGATTTCAACGGCCGCGGAGAGCAAGAAGATTTTCCACACGATTGCCTATGGCGTAGGCTTGCTTGGCACCATGGCGTTGGTGCTCCACCGGTACTCTGAGGACGGACGTTTGAGTATGCCGGGAGGGCGCTATTCGAACTCCAATGACTTGGCGTGGACTTTGCTGGTGGGATTGATCTTCCTAGCCTACCTCTTCTTGCAAGGCGGAGGAACGCGGAAGGTCATCGCCGTAGGCTTTGCCTTTCCTGTGCTCTTGGCGCTGTCGAGGACGGGATCGCGCGCGCTTCTGATCGGCGCAGCCGTTCTGTTTCTCTACGTCTTCTTCCGGTCCTCGGGAGCCACCCGCGCCAAGATGATCGTCGCCGTGCCTATCCTGTTGGTGGGGCTGGTGATGATGATGCCAAAGCAGCTTCGCGACCGTTACACAACGTTATTTGAGAAGAAGGACCCTTCGCAGTTGACGGCATCCGAAATTGATGCTTCCGGCTCCAGCGACGCGCGGCTGGAACTACTGCTGGACAGTATTACCCTGACCCTCAACCACCCGTTCTTCGGAGTCGGTCCGGGCAATTTTCAGGTGGCACAGAACGGCCTTGCCATCCAGCGCGGTGAACCCTACGGGCTTTGGCACGTTACCCACAATACCTACACCGAGTTGTCGAGCGAGATGGGCATCACCGGTCTTTTAATCTATGTGGCATTTCTGGTTCAGTGCTGGAGGGTACTGTCGTCCATCATTCGCAAGAAGTATGTCACTAAGGACGTGCGGGTAATGGCGAAAACGCTGCAAGCCGCATTTCTCGTTATGGTTACGGTGGCGTTCTTCGAGAGTTTTGGCTATGACGTGAACATACCCATTGTGGCCGGTTTGATTACCGCGCTCAGCTTCATCGCGCGCGACCAGCGTCCTCCCCAAGACCTGCGGGAGAAGATCGAGGAGCCTCCTGCGCAACTGCCCGAGCCTGAGTACGAACCGGCCTGGAGTGGCCGTCTCTACTGACATGTGTGGCATCGCGGGCACGGTGATCGCGGACGGAAGTCGCGGGGAATCGCGAGCGATCCGCCGGATGACGGACATCATTGCGCACCGCGGGCCTGACGGGGATGGCTTTTACGAAAATGATGGAGTGGCTTTCGGCCACCGCCGCCTGAGCATCATTGACCTCGCTACCGGCTCCCAGCCGATGACCAACGAGGACGGCTCGCTGTGGATCACCTATAACGGCGAGATCTTCAATCATGCCGACCTGCGACCGGAGTTGGAGCGCGCCGGGCACCGCTACCACAGCCGTTGCGACACTGAGACCGTCCTGCATGCTTACGAAGAGTACGGCGACGAATGCGTTTGCCGGTTTCGTGGAATGTTCGCCTTCGCGGTCTGGGACCAGACGAACCAGCGCCTGTTTTGCGCTCGCGACCGGCTGGGCATCAAGCCCTTTTACTATTTTTGGAACGGGCGCCGGTTCGCCTTCGCATCGGAAATTAAGGCCCTTCTGGAGCACCCGGAAATCTCCGCCAACATCAATGAACAACTCCTGCCCGAGTATCTGGCGTTTGGGTACAACAGCGGCGAGGAGACGATGTTCGCCGGTATTCGCAAGCTCATGCCGGGCCACACCCTTACCCTGCGCTGCGGCAGCGATCCAACAATCGAGATCAAACAGTTCTGGGACGCTCCGTGCCCGGCCGAGTTCGAACGGCGCAGCGACGAGGAGTGGATTGCGGAATGCCGGACGCGGCTGGAGGACGCCGTGCGGACGCGGTTGATGAGCGACGTGCCCATCGGAATGTTTCTCAGCGGCGGGGTCGATTCCAGTGCCATTGCCGCCATCATCAAGCGATCGACCTCGGGACCGGTGAAGACATTCGCCGTGGGATACGGGGAATCGGATTTCAGCGAGCTCGCCTACGCCCGCCAGGTGGCCGAGCGCATCGGCACCGAGCACCACGATGTCGTCGTCTCAATGGACGATTTCTTCAATGCCCTGCCCCAGCTGGTCTGGCACGAGGACGAACCGATCAGCTGGCCATCGAGTGTGTCTCTGTTTTTTGTAGCTCGCCTGGCCGCCGAGCAGGTGAAAGTTGTCTTGACCGGCGAAGGCAGTGACGAACTGTTTGGAGGCTACGCCCGCTACCGCTTCTATCAACTGAATCAGCGCTGGATGAATGCCTACCGTAGCGTTCCCGGCAGCGTTCGCGGCGGCATTCGAGATCTGGTCACCAACCGCCCAATGCTGTCGGCTTCTTTGCGGCGAAAATTGGGACATACCGTGCTGGGCAGGGACGCGAACATCGAATCGCTGTACTTGGACAACTTCTACTGTGCTTTTGACGGCGCCGAAGTGAAGCAGCTTCTAGCGGAGCATTACGCTGCGAACCCGTATGCGTTTTTCCTGAAGTATTGGGAGACGGTCAAACGTTCGCCGACCCTGGGCCGTCTGCTTTACGCCGACCAAAAGACGTACCTGGTCGAGCTGTTGATGAAGCAGGACCAGATGAGCATGGCCTGCTCGATCGAAAGCCGGGTGCCGTTCCTCGATCACCTATTCGTGGAGTTTGCGGCGTCGGTACCGCCGCACATGAAGCTGCGCGGAAAAGAGGGGAAGTACATCCTGAAGAAGGCGGTTACAGACCTGCTCCCGGAGAGCATTATCTACCGTCAGAAGCAGGGCTTTCCCACGCCGATTGGCGACTGGCTGCGGCGCGATCGCGCCAAAGTTCTGGTCAACTACCTGCGCGATCCCGATGGCATTCTGGCTACCTATGTGAACCAGGAGTTTCTCGGAGACTTGCTGGAGAAACACTACAGCGGCAAGTACGACGCAACCGATCGCATTTGGCGTCTTCTAAGTCTGCAGGTCTGGGGAGACATGTACTTGACCGGCCGTCGCGAACAGTTTTGGGATGGCCTGATGCAGGTGCCCACCGGCGCCACTCAAACCGCATGAAAATTCTGTGGGTGAAGTGCGACTTTCTGCATCCGACTACCCGCGGCGGTCAAATCAGGACGCTGGAGATCGTGAAGCGGCTGCACGCCCGGCACGAAGTTCACTATCTGGCCTATGCGACGCCCGACAATCCAGAGGGGCCGAAGCGAGCTTCGGAATACTGCACCCGGGCGTATCCCGTGCGGCTCGACGTACCCCAGAGGAGATCGTTGGCCTTTGTTGCTCAGCTAGCGGGGAACCTGTTTTCGTCGATGCCGCTGTCTCTCAGCCGCTACCGCTCCACGGCAATGCGGAAGCAGATCGCCGCAGTCCTACAAGAGTCGCAGTTCGATAGTGTGGTCTGCGACTTCCTTGCTCCCGCGCCAAATTTCGAATGTCTTGAGAACAGCGTGCTTTTTCAGCACAATGTGGAGACGATGATCTGGCGGCGTCATGCCGAGAACGCTCCCGATCCGCTGCGCAAGCTGTACTTCAAAGTACAAGCCCAACGCATGTTTCGCTGGGAGTGCCGCATGTGCGGGGAGGCGGCTGAGGTCATCGCGGTTTCTCCGCAGGACGCTGACTTAATGCGAGACATGTTCGGTGTTACCAGGGTGGCAGCGATAGCTACCGGCGTGGACATCGATTTTTTTCGCCGTCCGCCGGATGTCCAGCCCAAGGTGGACCTGGTTTTTCTGGGATCGATGGACTGGCTGCCGAATATCGATGGGGTAGAATACTTTGTCCGAGAGATATTGCCGCTGATTAGGAAGCGCGTGCCGGCGTGTACGCTGGCGATAGTCGGCCGAACACCGTCGGCGGCGATACGGGCCTTGGCGCAACGAGATCCGGGAATCCAAGTCACAGGCACGGTGGCCGACGTCCGGCCCTGGCTCTGGAGTGCGAAAGTATCCATCGTGCCGCTGCGCATCGGCGGCGGGACTCGGTTGAAGATTTACGAGTCCATGGCGGCCGGCACGCCCACGGTCTCGACCAGCATCGGTGCGGAAGGTCTAGATGTGAGTCATCCCGCCAACATCCGGCTGGCCGACACAGCGGCTGGATTCGCGGACCAGTGTATTGAACTGCTGGAGAATGCGCAGGAGCGTGAGCGCTTGGCGGCGGAAGCTTTGGCCCTGGTCACGGCGCACTTTTCCTGGGACGTGGTCACGACAGAGTTCGAGCGCTTGCTGCTGGCCTCACGGAATCGCTCCCCACTCCCGCAACTTCGATGATCTCTTGGGTAGACAGCGAGTCACATTTTCGACAGGGAGTGGTTCGGCTGATGGAGCAATAGGCTAGCAAGTTGCTGAAAAACTCGGAAAAGCGTATCCCCACCGACTAGAGTCGGTTCGGGATGACAAGAACAAGGGAGTTGCTACGGCGTAGCTAAAGCTACGCCCCTTCAAAACTCACCGAATCAGACTTTTTCAGCAGCCTGCTAAGTCGGTAAATGGAACGGGGTCTGAATGACAAAGTTGCAGAGAGTTGTGATCGTTGGTGGATGCGGACACGTTGGGCTTCCGCTGGGAATCGTCTTCGCCAGTAAGGCTGGGTTGCAAGTTGACCTGTTGGATGTGGATGCAGCGAAAGTCGATCAGGTCAATTCCGGGACCATGCCGTTCATGGAGTGTGGGGCTGACGCGCTCTTGCGGGGCGTGGTAAAGAAGTCGCTCAAAGCTACCCTCGATCCTACCTGCATCCAACACGCAGATGCGGTCATTACGGTAGTAGGGACGCCAGTGGACCGGCACCTGAATCCAACCGTGGGCGATGTCTACCGCAGCATCGATACCCTGCTCGATCACATGCCGGATGGTGCCTTGCTGGTATTGCGCAGCACGGTGTATCCCGGAGTCACCAAGCTAGTGCATGAGCGGCTACGGCGGCTGAAGAGAAAAATTCTGCTGGCCTTCTGTCCGGAACGCATCGCCGAAGGCAATGCCATTGAAGAGTTGATCAAGCTGCCGCAGATCGTATCGGGATTCGACGCGGAAGCGATTGCGGCCGCCAGCCGGTTATTCGGATTGATCGCGCCATCGCTGATCGAACTGACTCCCCAGGAGGCAGAACTGGCCAAACTGTTCACCAATGCCTGGCGCTACGCCAACTTCGCGATCTCCAATCAGTTTTACATGCTGGCGGAAAGCCGAGGGCTGGACTTCTACCGCATTCACGATGCCGTGACCCGCGATTATCCTCGCATGCGCAGTTTTGCCAAGGCTGGATTTGCGGCCGGCCCCTGCCTGTTGAAGGACACGCTCCAACTGGCGGCGTTTTCGCAGAACAACTTCTTTCTCGGCCACGCCGCCATGCTGATCAACGAAGGACTTCCCATGTTCCTGGTGGAACAGATTCGCGGTCACGACTTGTCCAGCAAACGAGTGGCGATATTGGGAATGGCTTTCAAGGCGGAGTCGGACGATAAGCGCGACAGCCTCTCCTACAAATTGAAAAAGTTGCTGGAGGTGGAAGCTCTGGAAGTGCTGTGCACCGATCCCTATATTTCCGAGCCGGCATTCGTTTCCCTGGAGACGGCAATCGATAGGGCGGACATCCTGGTCCTGGGTGCGCCGCACGTCATCTATCGCGACCTCGAAATTTCCAGCGACAAGATCGTGGTCGATCCTTGGAACTTTTTCCCTGCCCGAGTGCTGGCGTCAACCACCGCCTGACAGGATAGACAGCACCAAGCATGAAAATACTCGTAACCGGCTCGGCCGGCTTCATCAACGGTTATCTTATCCAGGAGCTTTTGGACGCTGGATACGCCGTGGTTGGCCTGGACAACTACAGCAAGTACGGAAGAGTTGAGAAGAGCTACGACTCGCATCCCGGCTATCGCTTTGTTGAAGGCAACGCCAAAGACCAAGAGCTGCTGAACGAGCTACTGGAAGATTGCGACCACTTCGTCGCATCCGCGGCCATGATTGGCGGCATCAGTTACTTCCATGAGTTTGCCTACGACCTTCTGGCGGAAAACGAGCGCATCACGGCGACTGCGTTCGACGCCGCGATTCGCGCCCACGAGCATGGCCGCCTGCAGAAGATAACCGTGGTTTCCTCCAGTATGGTGTTTGAGAACACCGATGAATTTCCCACGCCGGAAGGAGCGCAGCGTCGCAGTCCGCCGCCCAGCTCCACCTATGGCTTCCAAAAGCTGGCAACGGAATATTTTGCTCAAGGCGCGTGGGAACAATACAAACTTCCCTACACCGTGGCGCGGCCGTTCAACTGTGTTGGAGTGGGCGAGAAGCGGGCGCTCACGGACCGGGACATCATGAGCGGGAACGTAAAGCTGGCGATGTCCCACGTGGTCCCCGACCTGGCGCAGAAAGTACTGAAGGGCCAGGACCCGCTACATATTCTCGGTAGCGGCAACCAGGTCCGGCACTATACGTACGGGGGAGACTTGGCCAAGGGTATCCGCCTGTGCATCGAAGCCCCGGCCGCGACCAACGATGACTTTAATCTCTCCACCCCGACGCGAACCACTGCGCTGGAACTGGCGAAACTGATCTGGGAGAAGATTCACGGCAGCGGCAAACCCTTCGATTACGTGTCCGACCCGCCCTTCGAGTACGACGTGCAGGAACGTTCGCCGGATGTCACCAAGGCCAGAAACATCCTCGGGTTCGAAGCTACCACCAGCCTGCATGAGATCCTGGACGAAGTGGTTCCCTGGATCGAAGAGCAGATTTCCCTGGGTCAGATTTGAGCTTAGAACCGGAATGGCATTCCGTCCTCCACTAACGATTGTCATCCCCGTCTACAACGAGGGCGCGAACTTTAAGGCGCTCTGGTCGGTGATCGCCTCGAGCATTCGCACGCCATTTGGCGCAATTGTGGTGTACGACTTCGAGCAGGACGACACGGTTCCCGTGGTCGCCGAAGTGGTGGCTTCCGGCGAGAGCAGGATCACGCTCCGCAAGAACGGTTATGGCCGGGGCGTCACCGGCGCGATCAAGACAGGTCTGGAGGCAGTCGAGTCCGGTTCCGTGCTGGTAACCATGGCCGATCTGTCGGACGACCTTACCCAGGTCGATGAGATGTATGGACTGTATCTGGAAGGTTTTGACTTGGTTTGCGGTAGCCGCTATATGAAGGGAGGCCGGCTGATCGGCGGGCCGTTCTTCAAGCAGGCGCTTTCGCGGATGAGCGGGCTAAGCCTTCATTACCTGCGGGGAATTCCCACCCACGATGCGACTAATAGTTTCAAGCTCTACGACGCGGCCATGGTTCGCACTCTGTCGATCGAGAGCGTAGCGGGTTTCGAACTCGGCCTGGAATTGACGGTCAAGGCATTTCTCAACGGTTATCGTATAACAGAGATTGCCAGCACCTGGCGGGACCGCACTGCGGGTAGTTCGCAATTCCGCATCTTGCAGTGGCTGCCGCACTATTTGAAATGGTATTTCTACGCCTTCCAACCGGTACGTACCAGCGAGCGAGCGGCGCGTAGCGCGGGCAGTTCCGAGCCCGAGTGCATGCCGCCCTCCATGCCGGCGGGTAAACGGCGCATGGATCCGTAGTCCAGTCGGCACGCGTGCTGGACAAAGATTGCGAAGTCCCGAAACGCGGAAAGTTTGCGGGCCGCTGGGCGGTGCGTTGTTCCCAGCGAGAGCATGAGCAAATGGAGCGGGTAGTGGGCATGGACAAAGAAACTCCCTCGATTGCAATTTTTGGGCTGGGTTACGTAGGTTGCGTAACCGCGGCCTGCTTCGCCGAGCTTGGGTATCGAGTCACCGGCGTGGACGTTGATATTAGGAAAGTCCGCGCGGTAGAAGACGGGCAGTCGCCCTTCTACGAGCCTGGTCTGGAAGCGCTGATCCAGTCCAACCTGCAAAATCAGAGGTTGTCGGCCACGGTCTCTACAGCCGAGGCATTGCGGGATGCTGACTTTGCCTTTCTGTGTGTCGGCACGCCGTCGGTGAGCAACGGAAATCTGAACCTTGATCCCTTGCGGCGGGTCACGGCGGACATTACCGGCGAGCTGGCCGGCCGAACAAGGCCATTGACGGTGGTGGTGCGCAGCACGGTCTTCCCGGGCACATGCGACGAAGTGGTAGCTCCGTTGAGCCTGCATGGATCGGTTGCAGTAGTGGCCAATCCGGAATTCCTGCGCGAAGGCAGCGCCGTCAAGGACTTCATGAAGCCGGCGCTGGTGGTGGTGGGCAGCCATGATCGATCGGCGGCACAAAAAGTGGCGTCGCTCTATGCTTCTCTGCCAGTCGAAATTTCCGTGGTCAGCCTGCGCACCGCCGAACTCATCAAGTACGCGTGCAACGCCTTTCATGCGCTAAAGATTGCCTTCGCCAATGAAGTAGGAACTGTCGCCGCTGCGCTTGGGCTGGAGGGCGACGAGGTCATGGAGACGCTTTGCCGCGATACCAAGCTCAACATTTCGCCGGCCTACCTGAAGCCGGGATTCGCGTTTGGCGGATCGTGCTTACCCAAAGATCTGCGGGCGCTGAACTATCGGTCCCGGCAACTCGACATCGAACTGCCGCTGCTGAACGCCATCCTGCCCAGCAACGAAGCCCATATCGCTCGAGCTTTCCGGAGAGTGATGGAAACGGGGTCGAGAAAGATCGGAATCTACGGCTTGGCGTTCAAGCCCAATACGGATGACCTCCGCGAGAGCGCCGGTGTCGCCCTGATCGAGATGCTGATTGGCAAGGGCTGCGACGTAAGGATCTATGACCCGCACATCCAGTTGGAATCCATTTACGGGAGCAACCAGGCATTTCTGCTGAACTCGTTGCCGCATATTGGACGATGCATGGAGAAGACCCTGGAGGCAGTTCTGGGTTGGGCCGAGGTAATGGTGATTACGCAACCGACGGCGGCCGAGACGAGTCACGCGATTGCCCGGCGCAGCATTCCGGTCATCGATGTAACCAGCGGTGAGGGTGAGACGTTGACAAAGGGTGCAGGGGGTTAAAGCCGTTCCGTTTTTGTGCGGTTACACACGGCCCGTGAGACCTGCTCCACCATTCCCCGAAATGCGAAGCCCCAAGGAAATTTCATTCCGGCTCCAGCAGGAGATCGCCAACGCCGTTCTCTGGTTTGCGCCGCCGCATCGGGAGCTTCGCGCTCGGACGCCGCTGGAGGAGCTGCCTTCGCCCCAGGACGTAGTTGATGCGGTTCGTGGAACACCCTATGCCGACGAACTGGTGAAGCTGGCCGATCAAATCCTGCTGGGCAAGATTCCAATCTTCGACAGCGAGATCGATTACGGGCCAATGGTGGCATGGCGGCGGGATCCGGTGCGCGGCAGTGAGACTCCCAGCAATTATTTCCGGCGAATCCCGTACCTCGACCTCGCGGTTGCCGGTGATCATAAGTGGGTTTGGGAAGTGAATCGTCATCAGCATCTGGTCTTGCTGGCGCAAGCATTCGTTGTAACTGGCAGGCAGGCCTACTGCGATGAGGTAATCCGTCAACTCGAATCGTGGTGGAACGACAATCCCTTTCAGCGAGGCATCAACTGGACGAGCGCACTCGAGGTTGGCTTTCGAACGCTGTCGTGGATATGGATCTGGCATCTGCTGGGCGAGCGCACGCCGCGCGACGTTCGCCAGCGCTTCCTGGCGGAACTTTATCGGCACGGGTCATATCTCCAATACAATCTGTCGATTTATTTTTCGCCCAACACCCACCTTCTGGGGGAAGCAGTGGCGCTTCATGCCCTAGGCCGCTTATTTCCGGACTTCCCCAAGGCGCAGCATTGGCGAACAATTGGCCGCGACATCGTACGCGCTCAAATGACAGCCCAGGTCAAGAACGACGGGAGTCACTTCGAACAATCAACTTACTATCACGTTTACGCGCTCGATTTCTTCCTGCTGCACGCGGCGCTGGAAGACGTTACCGAGGAATATCGCGCCGGACTGGCGAGGATGACGGACTTTCTCGCGGCTGTGCTTCATGCCGACGGACAGCTTCCTCTGTTGGGAGACGATGATGGAGGGCGGCTGTTCCATCCCTATGGCAAGCGCACACAATTTGCTCGCGGCACGCTGGCGACGGCTTCTCTGATGCTGGGTAAGTCTGTGTTTCCCTATTCGGAGCGGGACGTCGAAGAAGTTGCGCTGTGGTGGCTGGGTCCGGAGACATGCGAGAAGCGCAGGCCATCGAATGTCGCGCAGCAATCCCGAGTGTTTGGCGATTGCGGACTGGTCGTGATGAAGCGCGGCAACGCTTCGGTGTTGTTTGATGCCGGACCCTTTGGGCCGTGGAGCGCGGGCCACAGTCATGCCGACACGCTGTCTGTCGTTGTGTCGGTTGCAAATCAGGAGATACTGATCGATCCTGGTACCTACACGTACCTGGACCCTGACTGGCGAGAAACTTTTCGTGGTACCGCTGCCCATAACACGATTCGAATTGACGGCAAAGATCAAGCCACACCCGCCGGCCCGTTTCGATGGCTGGAGAAACCCGAAGTCTGCCTGATCGATTTCTCGAGCACTCCGCAGCGGGACTATGCAGTTGCGGTCTGCCGGTATAGAGGCTTCACCCACCAGAGGACGGTCGAGTTCGGGAATGGCGGCGAACTCCAAATTACCGACGAACTGGACGGGCCGCCGGGCGAACATCTGGTGGAACAGTTCTGGCATATTGGACTCACCGTGCAACCAACCGGTCGCGAGGTTTGGCGGATCGGAGATTTAGCCGAGCTGATGCTGCAAGACGGTCAATGCGAACCAGGTTGGCGGTCGCGTACGTTTGGATCGAAAGAAAGTTCGCCAGTGGTGATTGTGCGTCGCCACGCGATTTTCCCCACGGCGCTTCGGGCCCGACTCAGACTAATCGACAAGCGACTTCAGAATACCGAGGAACGCGTCAACACGCGGTAGAACAGCCTTTGCGCCGGACGCCTTGTGGTACTCTGGGGACTCCGTTTAGTGGACATTTGGACCGGCGGCAATCGAAAAATTGTGCCGGGCTGGACTCTGGTGAGGGCCATAGGGTATGCAGGCTGCGGAAAAAGCTATTGCGACGTTCGAAGCGCTGAAGCGCAAGATCGAAGCGAAAACGGCGCGAGTCGGCATTGTTGGGCTAGGGTATGTTGGGCTGCCGCTGGCAGTTGAGTTCGCGAAAACCGGATTCGTAGTCACCGGCATCGACGTGCTGGCGACGAAGGTCGAGGGACTAAACCGCGGTGAGTCGCATGTTCAGGACATCCCTTCCTCCGAAGTCGCGAAGCTGGTAAGCACGCATCGCTTCCGGGCCACCACCGATTTTTCCGTGGTCCGCGATCTGGATACCATCAATATCTGCGTTCCCACTCCCTTGCGGAAAACCAAAGATCCGGACATGAGCTACATCGTGTCCGCGGTCGAGGAGATCGCCAAGTACGCCCACCCGGGTCTGCTGGTGATTCTGGAGTCGACCACCTATCCCGGAACCACTGACGAGCTGTTGCTGCCCACCTTCGAAAAGCTGGGCTTCACGGCCGGTGAAGACTTCTTTCTGTGTTTCTCGCCCGAGCGCGTTGATCCCGGCAATCCGGTATATCAAACCTTTAACACCCCCAAGGTAGTTGGCGGCATAACGCCAGCTTGCACCGAGATGGGAAGGCTCTTCTTCTCCCAGGCGTTGGAAACCGTCGTCCCGGTAGCCAACACGCGCGTTGCCGAGATGGTGAAGCTGCTGGAAAATACCTTCCGCATGATTAACATTGGATTGGCCAATGAAATGGCGCTGATGTGCGACGGAATGGGAATCAACGTCTGGGAAGTGATTGACGCGGCTGCGACCAAGCCGTTCGGCTTCATGCCGTTCTATCCCGGACCGGGTCTGGGCGGCCACTGCATCCCGATCGATCCGTTCTATCTTTCGTGGAAGACGAAACAGTCGGGCATCGAGGCGCGATTCATTGAACTGGCGGGCTACATAAACGGCAACATGCCGCATTTCGTCGTCGACAAGGTGCAGAAAGCGCTCAACGAGCATGGCAAACCGGTGAAGGGCTCACGGGTCCACATCGCCGGGGTGGCATACAAACGCAATATCGACGATATGCGGGAATCGCCTGCGCTAGACATCATTCTGCTGTTGAAAAAGCGCGGCGCCCTGGTGTCTTACAGCGATCCGTTCGTGCCTAGCCTGAAACTCGACGGCGTTACGCTGCAATCGGCTGAGCTAAGGGAGTCGGCGAGTGATGCGGACTGTGTAGTGATCGTGACCGACCACTCGAACTTCGACTACAAGGGTCTGCTCAACTCCGCAAGATTGATCGTCGATACCCGCAATGCGATGAAGGGGTTCGAATCGGATAAGATCGTCCGGTTGTGACGTGCTGCAAGAGGCTGACGGGGATCACCCCCAGGATCGAAACTTGAAAAGCCGGCCAGGCATTGCCCTCCACCCTTAATGATTCGGCCTCAGCAAGGGGAGTGTACTGGGCTGGAACGGATGTGCAAAGTATTGCAGTCGCGGCCTTCAAACTTTTGCGCTTAGCATAATGCAAAATTGGAACTCATTTGTTTTCAATCGTTTATTTGGTATGCTATTGAAAGCTCTCGGCAAAATAATTGCACATGCTACTTACGTTCTAGAGCAGAAATCCAACATGGGGTTATAACGAGTGGCGCTGGCGGGCAGCAACACGACGAGTACTGCGTTAACGCAACCGGGGGAAGACGAAGTTTTGCCCGGGGGAAAGCCGCCTTCGAAGTTTGCAACAATTGGGCAGACCTTGAAGCCCTTTGGCTGGCAAGGGCTTCTGCTAGTCGCGGTCCTGGGGGTTCTGTACGCCTCGGTCCTTAAGCTGCTGGTGTACCAGTGGTACAGCGATGCTGACTATTCCCATGGATTTCTGGTACCGTTGCTATCGGCTTACTTGATTTGGCAGCGGCGGGACAAGTTGCGCCAAGTTCCCCGGCACCCGTCGTGGTGGGGAATGGTGATCGTTGGGTTTTCACTGGGCCTGTTATTTCTGGGAAGCCTGGGTGCAGAACTGTCGCTGGCGCGGCTTTCGATACTGGGAACGCTATGTGGGCTGATCGTGTACTTCACCGGTTCGGCCATGTTGCGGGCCGTGGCCTTCCCCATGGCATTCTTGCTGTTCGCCATTCCGATCCCGGTGGTGATTTACAACGAAATTGTTTTTCCGCTACAGTTCATCGCTTCCAAGTTTGCCACCCGAGTGCTGGAGCTCCTTAACCTGTTCCCCATCATGCGGGAGGGGAACGTGTTGATTCTGCCCCACATGAGGCTGGAGGTGGTGGAGGCATGCAGTGGAATCCGGTCGCTGATGTCGCTGCTGGCCTTGGCCGCGGGCTATGGCTATCTGGTGGAGAAGAGCACTCCGGTACGCTGGTTTCTGGTTTTGGCGATGGTTCCCCTGGCCATTGTTAGCAATGGAATGCGGATCATGATCACCGCCGTCATGGCAAACTATATGGGTCCGCAGGCGGCGGAAGGATTCATGCACGAGTTTTCGGGATGGGTGATATTTGTTGTAGCCACGATTATGTTTCTAACCATGCATAGTCTGATAACGTTGGTCCGCAAGAAGCTGGGATGGCTTCCCAGCGACCGGCAGCCCGCCATCTCCCAGGTGGGTCCATGAAGGCCGGGATCCGCTACTGGGCCATGATTGCCATTCTGCTGGGAGCTACCGCGGGAATGGCGCACCTCTCGCACGGCGAAGCCACGCCTCCAGCCAAGCCACTTGCGGAGTTTCCCAAAGCGGTTGCGGGTTACGTGCAGATCGTCGATTGGCCGCTGGACAAGGAAACCCTGGACATTCTGAAGGTCACCGACTATATCGACCGCGGCTACTGGCAGCCGGGCATGGATCGGAACCTGATGACCCTGTTCATCGCGTATTTCCGCAGCCAAAGGACGGGAACCACAATCCATTCGCCCAAGAACTGTCTGCCCGGAGCAGGCTGGAACCCGGTAAGCTCCTCCATTTATCAGATGCAGCTGGACGATGGCCGGAAAGTTCCCATAAATTTGTACATCCTGCGCAAAGGGCTGGACCAGCAACTGGTGCTGTACTGGTACCAGGCCCATGGACGCATCGTAGCCAGCGAGTATTGGGGCAAGTTTTATTTGGTCTACGACGCGCTGCGCTTGAACCGCACCGACGCTGCCCTGGTCCGCATTACAGTGCCGATCGAGCACGAAAATGTGGAGCAGGCGCGGACCCGAGCGGTGGCGTTTGCCCAGCAGATCACAAGTGATGTCGACCAGATTATTCCCCGGTGACCCAGGAGAAATCATGCGTAATCGTTATTTCGTCTCTATCGTGATGGCCATGTTGGCCGTCGTCCTCGGCGGTTGCAGCCGTAACCCCGATGTCGCCAAGCGTAAGTACCTGGAAAGTGGCATGAAGTACATGGAACAGGAGAAATACGACTCGGCGGCGATTCAATTCAAGAAAGCCCTGCAGATCGACCCCAAGTACGCCGACGCTCATTACCAGCTGGCGAACGCCGATATGAAACAGGGAAAGAACTCCGACGCCTTCAAGGAGATGGGCCAGGCGGTGGAACTTGACCCCACCCATATCAAGGCGCGTCTTGCACTGGGGGCCATGTATCTGGCCTCCGGTCCGCACTTTTACAGCAACGCGGAAGAGCAGGCGCGATACGTTAACGAGCACGACCCCGACAACTCCGAGGGCTATGTACTTCTGGGGAACGTTTTGCTCGGCCAGAAGCATCTGGACGAGGCCCTCTCCGCCTTCAGCAAGGCCATCGCATTAAAGCCGAACGATCCCAATGCCTATCTCAACCGCGGCACCACCTACGCCTTTCTCAAGCAAGACGAGGCGGCGGAACAAGATTTCCGCAAAGCCATCAGCATCGACCCCCACGTGCTGCAGGCCTATGCCAATTTGGCCGGTTTCTACTTGTACAAGAAAGATCCCAAAAAGGCGGAAGAGATCTATCGTCTGGAGATCCAGAACAATCCCGACTCGCCGGTACCTTACTTGCGGCTGGCTGGTTTGATGATGCAGGAAGGCCGCAAAGCCGACGCGGAAGAGATGGTACAGGAACTACGCACCAAACAGCCGACCTCGGCCGATGTGGCCGCTGCGATCGGCGACTTTTACATCGCCGCGCGAAATCCTGATGCGGCGCTGAAAGAGTATCAGCGCGGCTTGAACTTCGACCCGAAAAATCAGCAGCTGCAGGTCCGTGCCCTCGAGACCATGCTCAACACCGGCAAGATCGACGAAGCCACGAAAATGACCGATCGGCTGTTGAAAGACAATCCGGGCGACATCACCGCCCGTATCACCAACGGCCGTTTGCTGGCCATCAAAGGGAACACCGGCGATGCCGTCACCGTGTTGCGTGACGTCATCAAAGACGCGCCAGAAAATCCCCAGGCCCACTATATTCTCGGTCAGGTGCTGCGCGAGACCAGGGACATCCCTGGAGCCAAGAACGAGCTGCAGGAAGCTAATCGGATTCAGCCCAACAACCCCATGGTGTTGCAGGCGCTGGCTGAGGTCTATCGGGACTCGCGCGATTTCGACACCGCCCGGGAGTACGCAGCGCGACTGCAAAAGCTGAACGATAATAATCCCACCGCGCATTTCTTGAACGCCACCATCGACCTCGGTGCCGGGGACTATGACAAAGCTATCGATGAATTGAAAGAGGCGCAGAAGTCGGCACCCAACGATCCTTTGTTGTATGTCAACCTGGGGGTCGCCTATGCCGGCCAAAAAAAGTACACCGAAGCCGAGCAGATGTTCCAAACCGCCCTGAAGATTTATCCCACCTATGACAATGCTGTTGCCCACTACGTTGCCCTGTTGTTTGGCACCAATGAGGGCCCCAAAGCCCTTGCCGTGGCCAGCCAGTATGCGGCGGCGAATCCCAACCGGCCCCCGGCGATCTACATCTACGCTTCTGCGCTAGCCACAACCAAGAAATTCGATCAGGCACTGGCGGAATATCAGAAGGCGCTTCAGCTCGAGCCCAAGTCGGCTGCGGCCTATGTGCATATCGGGCAGATCTACGAGGTGACGGGAAAACTGGATATGGCCCTGGATAGTTATCAGAAAGCGCTCGCCATCCAACCCACCTCATCGACGGTAAACAACTCCATTGGGAACATTTACGTCCGCAAAGACGACCTGAAAAATGCCGGGAAATACTTCCAGGCAAGCTTGGCGCAGAATGCCCATGATCCCGTGGCCGCCAATAACCTGGCCTGGGTTTACGCCGAACAAGGCGAAAACCTCGACATGGCTTTGAGCCTGGCTACTCAGGCCAAGCAGATTGCCCCCGAGATGGAGTCCGTCAACGACACGCTGGCTTGGATCCAGTACAAGAAAGGCAACTTCCGGGTTTCCGTCTCTTTGGCTGAAGATGCCGTCAAGAAAGCCCCAGATAACCCCGGCTTCCGCTACCATCTCGGCATGGCTCTGAGTGGAGCGGGAGAAAAGGACCGCGCTCGCACCGAGTTGCAGAAAGCGCTGCAGCTGAAGCTGAATGGCCCCGATGCGCAAGAGGCGCAAAAAACCCTAGCATCATTGCAGTAGTTGGAATCGATCCCCTCCACGGCAGTTCTCGGCCTGACATCCACGCGCGATGGCAGGCCGTTTTTTTTTTGCGCGAAAGCGTTGCTCATCGCTTCCAGTGAGGCGTCCCGCGAAGTGGGGTTTGTTGAATCGTCGAGTGAACCAGGTTCGCCCTTCCGTTGGGCTAACCTGGGATCACTGCACCGGACAGCCGCACGGGTATAGGTTCTGTGATGTAAAGGGCCCCGACCTTCCTCTGCCCAGGTTAGTCTAGACTAGACTAGCCGTTGCGCTGCTCAGGATCTCGGCTACTCCGCCCGTGGCACCGACCGGAATGCCGCCTGGTACATCGCCGTCGATTCCAAAGGCATTTCCCGGCGGCGGCGCTTCGTCACGCACCATCGCGATGGACTTTGGAATCTCCCGTGGAAGCTGCACAACATTGTGGTCGAATTCGCTTGTCGCCTGCCCCGAACTGACTGCGGCATGCGGTGCCGCAGTAACCGGCGGCGAAGCTGGCGCGTCCAGCATACTTATGAGCTGACGCTGCGGTAACGTTTCTGTGTAGATCATCGAGAGCAGGATTACTGTCCCACTCAGTAAGACTTGCGCTGCGAAGGATGCTGCCGTTGTCCATGGATTGCCGCCAGAGAGTTTTCCACTCGACTCAAGCAGGCTGGCTTCAAACATGACGCGTGCTCCGTTCGGTTGCATACATAGACACCGGAGCCGCGGGCTATTGTTCCCAGAAAAGTTCTGGGAGTATTACTTGGGCCAGCGATCCGACGTGTAGTTGATGGCTTCCTGAACGTTCAGCTCGCGCGTGCTCACGCCAGTGCGTACATAGAGCCTGGGGGCCTCGCCTTCCTTTACGTACATCGGCCGGCTGGCGGAAGCCACCATGACGCGACAGACTTCTTTGTTGTCCATAGAGTGAACCACCATCTGCACCGAGCGGCAGGCGTCCGCGCCGATCTTCGTTGCGATGGCGGTCATCAGCGCCTGCTCAAAGCCGTCACGGTCGGGCTTCTTCAGCGTTTTGTAGTCATTCTGGAGGCCAACGATGGCGCCATCGTCGGCCACGCCGATCAACAGCGTTCCACCACTGCCATTCATGTAGCCGGCCAGCGTCTTCAGGATCACGCCCTCCAGCGCGCGATTGACCTTGTTCTCGCGCAGGTCCCAGCGAAAAGACGACTTGAATTCGAGATTGGCACTTTCTCCTTGCGCGATCAAGGTGTGCAGGTCGCTTTGCAGCGCCGCGCTCAGCTGTTCGATTCGCTCAGAGCGCCGTTGCATGCTGGAGTACAGTCCCGCCCCGCCAATGCTCAGGATCATGCCGACAACGGCATAAAACGTGGTCTTCTTAGGGGTCTGGCCTCTGATCGATCGATGCATCTGCGAGACGGTGAATTCGGCGGCGGTCGAGTTTCCCGGAGGTTGATATTCCTGGTAATAGACGAACTCGTTCGCCGGATAGAGTACGAAGATGCCCACGGCCGCGCCCAGCAGCAGCGCGATCGCAAACATTCGAAGCCGCGACCTGAGCTGCCAGGAAAACTGCATGGGACTTCTCATCGCCGCTAGCTTCTCCAATGCAGGGTCACCGGCCCGTCCATGGGATGGCGCATCGGCTTGCCGGTGGTCTGTGATTCCAGCCGCGCTTGCTTCAGCTCGAAGTACCACTTTGCGGGACGGTCGGCATCGTCGATCAGCATGAGGCTGGGATTGTACTTCAGGCCCTCGGCTTGCTGGATCATGGTGAGCTGGTCCTGGCGCACAAAGCGGTTGCCAAAGAATTTTGCGATGGGAGTCAGAAACGGCACGTTCAAGAAAACGTTCCAGGCCGCGCAGACGTCGATGCGGCAATGGTTTTCTGTGGTCGGTGTCACCGTGGTGAGGCTGGCAAACCATTTCTCGCCGCAGCGAATGATTTCATAGCGGCGGTTAGGCAGAACGAAATCGATGGTGGTGGTGATCGGTTCGCCATAAACGCCCAGCAGCTTATAGGGCGCGCTGTTGGCCGACGGCTGGTGCGCCGTCATCCGAAAACCGTTTTCGATCGGCTCGAAGCGCTTTTCCTTTTCGTGGATGCTGGCCCGCGAACGCCACCACCATGCCTGGTGAACGAACGGCCCATGCGCGGGGTCCATCAATCCAATGATGCCGTGGTCAATGTTGCACGGCAGATCAGCCGTCAGATACGCCGAGCGGAATCGTCGGCTGAACTTGGAAATCTCAGGTACGGGTGGGAGTTGCGAGAGGTCGTCCGCGCGCAATTTCCCCCTCCCACTTTGTGGGACATACACCCAGACGTGGCCGTCGCGCTCTTCGCAGGGGAACGCAGTTGCGTAGATGCGGCACGGATCGAGCGAATCGCGCTCGGTGAGGGAAGGAATCTCGCGGCACTGTCCGGAGATCGGCTCAAATCCCCAGCCGTGATACTTGCAGGTCACCTGCTTGCCGTCGAACCATCCGTAAGAGAGCGGAATGCCGCGATGAGGACACGAATCGCGCATAGCGAAGTAGCGGCCCGTTGCCGTTCTTCCCATCACGAGCGGGATGCCGAGCAACATGGCTTTGCTCATGCGCTTATCAGCAATTTCCGACGAACGAATTGCCTGATACCAGTCGTCATAGATCAACGAGGTGGTGGAACCAGTAGCCGCAACTGCAGCGCGAGTGGCTTCGCTAGTCATCTTCGAAGCTCATACTATAGCCGACAGCCCCGCCCTGGCCCAAAGGCGGGGCTTGGACTGAACTCGACAACAGAGAAGGCTCGTGGTTTGCCACGGAGTTCGCGGAGACCAAACAGATCGCTTCTTCGTGTCCTGCGTGTTCTCCTTGGTGCGACCGGCTATCGTGGGCCAGTTCACCGTTCGCTGCAACGAAAACGGCCGCCGCGGCTTCGCTCCGGCCGCATCGTTACAAACTGACATAACCGCTATTTTGTGATCTTCTCGCCAATCGACTTCGCCTGGGTGAACAGTAGCAGGTAGTCCGGGCCGCCCGCCTTCGAGTCCGTACCCGACATGTTGAAGCCGCCGAACGGATGCGCGCCCACCATGGCTCCCGAGCACTTGCGATTGATGTAGAGGTTGCCAACATGGAACTGCTGCTTGGCGACCTCAATCTTGTCGTCTGACGTGGTGTAGACCGCGCCGGTCAGTCCGAACTCAGTGTTGTTGGCAATCTGCAGACCGTGCTCAAAGTTGTGCGACTTGATCACCGCCAGCACCGGTCCGAAGATCTCTTGCTGCGAAATGGTAGCCATCGGATCGACGTCGGCAATCACAGTCGGCTGGATGAAATAGCCCTCGCCGGCGTCCTGCGCGCGAGAACCGCCGGTGATCAGCCGTCCGCCTTCGGCGACGCCATTCTCGACGTAGCCGAGAATGGTCTTCATCGCCTTCTCATTGACCACCGGGCCCATCGCCGGATTCAGCGCCGGATCGCCCACCGTAATCTTCTCGACCCGCTCCTTCAGGCGCTGCAGGAATTTGTCATAGACGCGCTCGTCGATGATCGCCCGCGAGCACGCCGAGCACTTTTGTCCGCTAAACCCGAACGCCGCACTCGCGACACCTTCGACGGCCGCGTCCAGATCGGCGTCCGCATCGACCACGATTGAGTCCTTGCCGCCCATCTCCAGAATGGTGCGCTTAATCCATATCTGGCCAGGCTGCTGCACGGCAGCTCGCTGGTTGATCTGCAGACCAACTTCCTTCGATCCAGTGAATGCGATGTAGCGCGTCTTAGGATGCTCGACGATTGAATTGCCAAAGCTGTTGCCATGACCGGGGCAGAAGTTGACCACGCCGTCCGGCAGACCGGCTTCTTCCAGTATCTCGAAAAACTTTGCAGCGATGGTTGGCGAATCACCCGAGGGCTTCAGCACAACCGTGTTGCCACAGACGATGGATGCCAGCGTCATGCCGCCCATGATCGCGCCGGGAAAATTCCACGGCGGAATCACCGCACCCACACCGAGCGGAATGTAGCGTAGCCAGTCGCGCTCGCCCGGTAGTTGCACGGGCGATTCAGCTTTCGACAGACGAATCGCTTCCAGCGCGTAGAAGTCACAGAAGTCAATCAGTTCGGCGATGTCACCATCGGCCTCAAGCCAGTTCTTGCCGACCTCGAAGACCATCCAGGCCATCAGCTCGAACTTGCGCTCGCGCAGCAGGTGACTTACGCGGAACAGCAGGTTGGTGCGCTCTTCGACGGAGCAATACTTCCAGGTTTCAAACGCCTTCAGGGCAGCCTGCATCGCGGGCTCGACTTCAGCGGCGCCCGCCGCTTGGTGAAGGCCAACTACTTCCGACGGCTTGGCCGGATTGAGTGACTCGGTCTTCTCGGCGGTCTTCACCCGCCGGCCGCCGATCACCAGATCATATTCGCGGCCCAGTTCGTTGCGGACTTTCTCGATGGCGGCGCGCATGCGGCGCGTATTCTCGGGGTTGCTGAAATCGACCGAGGGTTCGTTCTTGAATGTGGTCGGAATGCGGGCATTATTAATTGTGGCGGCGGTGCGCGTTCCCTCCCGGGCGGGAGTGGTGGTTGTAGCCATAAGTGCGTCCTCTCAGTAGGTGCGATTTAAGGGTGACTCTTAGTAGATGCGGCGCGGCCAGGAGAGATGCGAAGGCCGCGCGAACCCTATATTTTACAAGATCCTGAGGCTCTCGGACGACTCAAGCCGTGCGCCCTCCGGCATCGCTCGTCGAATCCACCAGCTGGAGGTCCCCAGCTCTTACGAAGGCTTCCGTCTCCTTCAGGATTTGCCCAACCAGCTCCGGCGAGGCCGCTTCGCAATAGACGCGCAACAGCGGCTCGGTACCCGACGCTCGAATCAGTACCCAGGCTTCGGCCCCGTTTCCGTAGGTCGGGGCGTCGAGAAAAAACTTCACGCCGTCCAGGGTTTCAATTTTCAGCACGCCGAAACTGCCCATTCTTCCGGGCTTGTCCTGGGCGCGGCGCATGGCATCGTCCTTCACCTCGCTGCTCAGATGAAGATCGGTTCGGCCATAGTGATGTTCGCCATACTCCTGTTGCAGATCGCGTACCAGTTGCCCCAGCGGCTTGCCTTCGTCGGCCATGATGTTGGCCAGAAGTAGAGAGTTCAGAATGCCGTCGCGCTCCGGCAGGTGCCGGGGAATGCCGATGCCGCCCGACTCTTCTCCGCCGATGAGGATGTCGCGTTCCAGCATGAGATCGCAGATGTACTTGAAGCCGATACTGCACTCGTGTAGCTTGCGGCCGTACTTCGCGGCAATGCGATCGAGCAGGCGCGTGGTGTTAAACGCCCGCACGATTTCGCCCGGCCATTGCTTGCGCTTGAGTATCCACTCCAGGATCACGGCAAAACACTTGTGCGCATCGACGAAGGTGCCGTCTTCGGCGACTGCGCCGAGGCGGTCGGCGTCGCCGTCAGTCGCCATTCCCGCCTGGCAACGCTCGCGCACGACGGTCTCCTGCAGCATTGCAATGTGGGGTGCGATTGGTTCCGGGTTAATTCCCGGAAACAGCGGGTTGAGTTCTCCTCGAATTTCAACGTGGTCGATGCCGCTTTCCGTGAAGATGCCCTTCAGCACGCCGCGTCCGGCGCCGTACATCACGTCGATAGCAAACTTGAAACCGGCTTCTTGGATTTCTTTCAGATCGACCAAGTTCTTGATGGCGGCGATATAGGGAGTCTTAAAGTCGGTGAGAGTGACGCTGCCGCCCCTGCGCTCCAAACGCGGCGAGTCCAATTCGCCTTCGATGGATCGCATGATCGCCGGAGTGCCCGAGCCCCCGTAGTCGGCTTTGTACTTCACGCCATTCCAATTGAACGGATTGTGGCTGGAAGTGATCATTACGCCGCCGGCAGCGCCAAGATTCTTGACCGCGTAGGAAAGCGCGGGCGTAGGCGTGTAGTCGTCGGAGAGCCGCACCGCGATGCCCGCGCCGGCCAGTACTTCGGAGATGATTTCCGCCGCGCGCTGCGAGGCAAATCGCGTGTCGTATCCGACGACCAGACCCTTGCTTGCGTCCTCGTGCTGGTGGACGTAAGTCGCCATCGCGTTGCCCACGCGGCGAACGTTGTCGAAGGTGAAGTCGTCGGCAATGATGCCGCGCCATCCATCGGTGCCAAACTTGATCTCAGTCGCCAGAATGCCTCCTGCGTTACTTGTCGTGATCCCTCGAGGTTAACGGAGCAGCGCTTCGCATCTGGTGACGGCTGTCATCATCCAGCTGAGCCATCTTGGCGAGCTTTTCCGCTGCTTCGTCCAGCGTGAAGGTGTGCTCATTCAGAAGACGAATCACCTGCAACATGTTGTTCGCCTGGTAGACCTCCTCCAGGTCCTCGATGAACTGGGAAACCTCAGGGGGCGCGCTTTCGCAATGATTGCAGCCGCATGTGTGCGTCAACTTTTCCAGCCGCATTTCCCACGATTTTGGAAGATTCGTACTCATAATGTTGTCCTGCGCTGCCCGACCGGGCAGCTCTCTTTCATTCTAACCAGCGGCGGCGGACATAACGAGAATGGTCTGTCACATGGGAAGCGGTCGCAATCCAATTGGGCCAAGAGCGCGCATACGAAGCCCCGCGGTTCCGTTCCCTACGCACCCTCGCCGGCGACTGCTCTCATCACACCAGCCGCTTCAGCTTTTTCTCGTCGAGATGCTTCACTATTTTGCCAACGTCCTGCGAGTGTTCGCGGGTGGTGATCAGCAGGGCATCATCGGTTTCCACCACCACCAGATTATTCACTCCGACCACCGCCACAAACTTCCGTCCGGAATGAACGAAATTCCCCGCTGCATTCAACGTGAAGCTCTGTTCCGCCGTGATGACGTTAGCGCCGTCTTCCTTACCGCCGTTGCGATGTTCGTAAAGCGCCGTCCAGGAACCCAAATCGTTCCAGCCGAAGCTGGCGGGGATGCAGTAGAGGCCTGACTTGCCTTCTCCCTTGGCCGAGCGCGGCTCGAGCACGGCGTAGTCGATGCTGATGTTTTCGCACTTCGGATACAGTCTGGCGAATGTCTTCTGAAATTTTCGTGTGCCGTAGCTGGCGGCAATTTTCTCCAGCAACGGCGCGGTTTTCGGCAGGTGCTCGCGCAAAGCGTCGGCAAGGGTACGCGCGCTCCAAACGAACATCCCGCTGTTCCAGAAGAAATTGCCAGCCTTGACGAACTGCTCAGCCACCTCGGCGGAGGGTTTCTCCATAAAGCGCCGCACCTGCAGGACGCCCTTCTGCGATCCGCTACCAGCCTCGATATACCCATAGCCGGTTTCGGCGCGAGTGGGAGGAATGCCGATCACCACAATGTTTGCGCCCTTGGCTGCAATCCCGGCGGCGCGCTGGATGTCATCGCGAAAGTGCTTTTCGTCGGCGATCACGTGATCGGAGGGAAACATGCCAATGATGGCAACGGGATCAAGTTTCTCCAGCAGGAATGCGGCCAGCCCGATAGCCGGAGCCGTATTTCGTCCGATCGGTTCGGCAACGATCTGTTTCTTGTCGAGCCGCTCCAGTTGCCGGACGATGGCATCGCGCAAGTCTTCATTGGTGATGATCCAGAATTGCCGAGGTTTGGCCAGCGGCAGCAGGCGCTCGACGGTCTCCTGGATCATGCTTTTCTTACCGTTCAGCGGAAGAAGCTGCTTGGCCATGCGCTTGCGGCTCAACGGCCAGAAACGCGTGCCTCGGCCGCCAGCGAGTATGACGGGATAGAAATTGAACTTTTCGGAATTGGCCACCAGATCCAGATCCTTGCCCGGTTCGCGGGCGTTGTTGGGAAGTTAGGGCACGCTGACAGATTGCGGCAGCTCGGTTTGCGGTTCGGCGACCGCCCCCATGGGCAGGGACATGCGCATCAGTTCCAACTCCCACTGCGGTCGGACCGTGTAGTCGCGCCCGCCGGCTGGAACCACGACTGCGTCGCCCGTGGCAAAGCTGATCGGTTCCATCCCTTGCGATTCTACGATCCCCGAGCCCTCTACCGCGACCAGGACATGCGGCGAATCCCGCGTGATCCCGAAATGCAGAGGACCGCGCAACCGCATTTTCTCGACTTGGAAAAATGGTGAGCGCACTAAAAGGTTCGCCCCGTCGCTTGGACCGCGAACGACTTTGCCGGCATTCGTATGCAGCTTGGTCGCGGCCAGCCCGTCGGCAATATGCAATTCACGCGGCCGGCCATAATCGTACAGGCGATAAGTAATGTCCGAAGTCTGCTGGGTCTCCACCAGGACCATTCCGCCGCCGATGGTGTGCACCGTTCCAGCAGCGACGTAGAGCATGTCATCAGTGCGAACATCTACCCAGTTCAGCAAATCTTCAGCACGCGCATCGTAGATCCCCTGCTCGAACTGGGGCAGCGTCACGCCTGGCTTCAGCCCGAGGGCCACCTTAGCACCCGGCCCAGCATGGAAGATGTACCAACATTCAGTCTTGCCACAAGGCTTGCCGCTTTTCCGCGCCTGCTCATCATCGGGATGCACTTGCACCGACAGCTTGTCGCCGGGGAACAGGAACTTTACCAACAGCGGAAAGCGATGTTCGTAGGGCGCAGCCTGACCGACAACGTCACGACCAAATTGCTTGGCCAGTTCTCCTAAAGTGCGTCCGGCAAACGGCCCATTGGCGATGCGATTATCTTCCCAGGTCAGCCAGCTCTCGCCGATGGGCTCCTTCACGATCCTGGTGTAGATCGGGCGCAGATCACGAACACCCCAGGGCCGCTCGTCGAAGATGGGAATCAGCAGGAATGGATAGAGTTCGGACATTGCCTACACGCTGGCGAAGAAGTCGCGCATCCGCTCCAGACCTCGCTCCAGGTTCTCTTGCGAAGTTGCATACGAAATCCGGACATGGTTCTGCGTCCCAAATCCTTCGCCGGGAACGACCACCACATGCGCTTCATGCAACAGCCGGTGCGCCACGTCGGCCGCCGCAGTCATCCCGCCACGATCGAAATAATGACTGACGTTAGGATAGGCGTAAAACGCTCCCTGCGGCAACGCACAGGTGATTCCGGGAATCGCGCGCAATCCCTCAATCACTTTATCGCGCAACGAGATGTAGCCGTCCCGCATCCGCTCAACGCATTCTTGCGATCCACTCAGGGCGGCTACGGCCGCCTTTTGCGCGATGGATGTCGGGTTCGACGTGCTCTGGCTCTGCAGCTTCTGCATCGCACTGATGATGGGCGCCGGGCCGAGCGCATAACCTAGCCGCCAGCCGGTCATCGCGTATGTCTTCGAGAGCGAGCCGATGATGATCAGATGCTCTTTGACTTCGCGGACACATCCCGCCGAGAACGGATGCCCAGTGTAATTCAGATACACGTAGCACTCGTCAGAGACGACGTAGATGCCGCGATCATGGGCCAGTTTGAGTACCACCGTCATGTCTTCCGGCTTCATCACTGATCCGGATGGGTTGTTCGGCGAGTTCAACAGGATGACCTTGGTGCGAGGTGTGATCGCTCGTTCGATCATGTCAGCCGTCAGGGCGAAACCGTGGCTTTCGTCGGTCGCGAGGTAAACCGGTTCGCCGCCCGCGTAACGCACGATGTCCTTGAACGAAACCCAGTACGGTACCGGCAGAATTACCTCGTCGCCCTGGTCCACCAGAACTTGGATGGCATTGAACAGCGCGTGCTTGCCGCCGACCGACGCCATGCAGTTGTCGGGCTTGTAATCGGAACTGAAATCGGCGGCGTGCCGGCCCACGATGGCGTCGCGTAGTTCAGCCGTGCCGCCCACCGCCGTGTACTTGGTGAAATTGTTTTGAATCGCCGCAATCGCAGCTTCTTTGATATGCTCCGGCGTCGCGAAGTGCGGTTCTCCCGGGCCGAAATCCACCAGGTCCGCGCCCGCCGCGCGCAGTTTCTCTGCCTCCGCCACCACCGCCAAAGTCGCGGAGATTTCGATACTTTGGATCCGGTTGGTCAGAAACGAAAGCTGAGTTACGGCAGCGATCACGGCTGGACCCTTCATAAGAGATGTTTGCCGGTGGGCGAGATGTGTCGTTGTGCAATTCTCTGCCGTACCCGCTGTTCTACCATTTCGGGGACCAGGCCATTCAACGGCCCGCTGAGCTTGGCAATCTCGCGCACGATCCGCGAGCTCAGGTAAGAATACTGTTCCGCCGGCATCATGAACACGGTCTCCACGCGCGGCTCCATCTTGCGATTCATAAGCGCCATCTGCAGCTCAAATTCGTAGTCGCTGATGGCCCGAATGCCTCGCAATACCGCGTTGGCGTTCTTCTGGACGCAGTAAGTCACTAGCAGGCCCTCGAAGATATCGACGCTAACGTTGTCGAGCTTTTCGGTCATGGCCACCAGCATCTCCTTGCGCTCCTCCATGGAGAAGAGCGTCTCGCCCTTGCTGAGGTTGCGAGCGATGGCCACAATCAGTTTATCGAAGAGCTTGCTCCCGCGATGGATCAAGTCCAGATGACCGTTGGTAACGGGATCGAACGATCCGGGATAGATGGCGACGATATCTTTCAAAGGGCCTCGGAGGCGAGGACTTACGCGGGATGATTCTATTCTGGCTGGCCGCCGGAGGCAATCGGAATGAGAGGAGGAACGTACCCGGAAAGTGACGTGGTCAAGTGCGACTCAGTCTAACCCGGGACGCACCCGCATCCGGAGGGCCGGGTAGGAAGTGGAAAATGGTTCTGAGTTTAGTAATGGGGTCGCCGACGAGCGCCTCTCTTGGCTTCTTGGGGTGACGTAGGGGACAGCGCAGATTCGCGCGCCATGAAAATCGCCGTACGCAGTTGGGTTCACGTAAGCCGCGCTGATCATGGAGAAGGCCTGGATGTTCATCGGCAGAATGCCGAGTAGGACGACTCCGCGCAGCACGTCGAGCGACGCGATGCGTTCTCTGGCGGCGATCGGGGCTGCCGAACCAGACGGGAGGTTAATCGTTGCGGCCGTGGCCGCTTCCGCCGAAGCGGGTATGCTCATGGGTATTGCTCCTGGGCATAGTCGCTATTCGCCAGATGGCCCGGCCTTGACTCGATTCGCTTCCCGACTACTTTCTTGCTGCGCTGGTCCTGGCGGTCTGCTGAAAAAGTCGGGAAAGCAGATTCCTCGCGGGCTGAAGCCCGCTCGGAATGGCAACAATAGAGGGCCTAGGACGGCGCACCTGAAGGTGCGCCCCTTCAAAACATGTCGAATGACTCTTGCAGCAACCTGCTAGGCTCCGCTTTTCGGCAGCTCCCACAACTCCACCCGGTTGCCCTCCGGATCCATGATCCAGCCGAAGTTTCCATAGTCGCAGCGCTCGACTTTGTCGTCCACCTGCACGCCTTCCTCGCGCAGCGCCTTCAGCAGTCCGTCGAGATCGTCGACCCGGAAGTTGATCATGAACGAAGACTGGCTGGGGTCAAAATATTTCGTTTCCTGCGGAAAGATAGACCACACGTTGAAGACAGGAATCTCAGGATTGTCGGCAGCGCGCCACATTGCGCCCGCATCAGGCGAGCTCTCGATCCCGAGATGCTCACGGTACCACTCATAAATCGCCTTCGGATCTTTCGCCTTGAAAAAGATCCCACCCATGCCGATCACACGTTTCATGCCGCCCTCCTTGATGCTGCATCCAGAGCCAATGTCCTGAAAGACTACCCCATGTCCTGCAGGTTGTCACCCTGAGCGCAGACTAAGCCCTTCGTGCTGAGTTGCCTGTCATTCTGAGCGAAGCCCATCGCGGTCGAAGGACCTGCAGCCAGTACTCTTCTCTAAAACAAAAGGCACCGAGAACTCGCATTCTCTGTGCCTCCGGGTCTCTGGTGGTGAAGGTCTTATGCCTTCGTAGCCTGCGTCTTCAGCACCTCGATCGCTTTGTTCAGCTGATCGTCCGGCTGATTAGCCTTTTCCTTGTCTTGCTGGTCCTGGTCCTCGGCGTTTTCATCCTCGTCGGGAGCGATGAAGTCGTCATTGTTATCGGCGACCAGGATATTCGGCGTGATGGCCGTGTCCTGCAGCACCTTGCCGGAAGGCGAGTAGTACTTCGCCACCGACAGGATCAGGGCTGAGCCATCGGGCATATCGATGACCTTCTGAATGGAGCCGGAACCGAAGGTCTTGTCGCCCACCACATCTCCGCGCGCATTCTCCATCACCGCAGCCGCCACAATCTCCGCCGGACCGGCCGTGCCACGATTCACCAGCACCACCAGCGGCAGGTTCGGCGCCACCGCTTTCTGCGGATCGGCATTGTAGGTCTGTTTGGGATACTTCTGGCCCTGCAGATAAGTGATGGTGCCGTGATTCAGGAAGAGGTTCGCGGTCGCGATGCCTTCGTCCTCTTGGCCATCGCCCGAGTTGCGCAGGTCGAGGATGACCTTCTTGGCGCCGTCTTTCTGCAGCGCCTTCAGCTTGTTGGCAATCTCTTGCGAGCGTCCCTTGGGAAAGTCGTCAATCTTGATATAGCCAATCCCGTCCTGCATCATCTTGTCGGTGATGGGAGGATCGGCCACGATGGCCAGTGTAACCGCCGACTTCACCGGCAACGCCCGTCGCGGACGCACCACCGAGACGTTGACCACTGATCCCGGAGGCCCGGTCAGGCGGCCATCAATTTCCGCCAGCGACATGTCGCGTGTGGACTTGCCTTCGATAGCTTCGATGATGTCGCCACTCTCGATCTCAGCTTTGTCGGCCGGCCCTCCCGGAACCACCGAGATCACCGCCGCGTAGCCGTAGCGCTTCGAAACCGCCGCTCCGATGCCCGCCTTGCCTTCCTTGCGCTGCTTGTATTCCTTGAACTCGGTGGGATCGAGATAGCTGGAGTTGGCATCCAGCGATTCCAGCAGGCCGTGCAATGCGCCGTTGGTCACGGACGAAATGTTTGGCTCCTCGACATACTCGGTGCGGATACGCGACAGCACTTCGCTATAAACTCCGAGCTGGCGATACGAACCGTCGTCATTGGTATCGGCCTTGACGCCCAGTCCGCCAACCACGACAAACGAAGCAATCAGAAACGAGAGGCCGAGAACGATAAACTTGGTAGTCTTTGACATGTGTATTTCACTGATGGGAGAGATACTTCCCGCAGGATAACTCCTATTCTATCCCAGTTTCGATGCCGGGCAGCCGGGAAGGTTCCGGAAGAGTTCAGCCGATTCCGCCGCAAATGCCCAATTCCGGCTGAGGGTTGGACGTGCGACAGGATGCTGAGGTAAGCGACGAACGGCAAACCTTTACCCTACTTGCTGAAAGGCCTTCCAGGTCCACACATAAGCTAGGCCGCCGTCACGGTCGGAGGCCTGAGTGGACTGATTTTCGACAATTCTTTCTGCAGCGACTTCTTGACCTGCTGAGCGTCATAGTCGGCCTGCATCCCCAGCCAGAACGCCTCCGAGGTGCCAAAAAACTTTGCCAGGCGGACTGCAGTGTCGGCACTAATAGCTCTTTTCTCGAGAACAATGTCATTGATCCGGGGAACTGGTACGTGCAGGTCGCGCGCTAGGCGATAGGGCGTCAGTCCCAAGGGCCGCAGATACTCCTCGCGCAGAATCTCTCCGGGATGAAGAGTCCACATCCTTTGTTTCTTCTTCGGGCTTTTCGTTTTGCGCTCGTCGGTCATTTGGTCGTTCCTGAACTCAAGACACAGTCGATACTGATCGTTAATTCGAATGCTGTACTGCCCCTTGGGGCCGCCTTTCAGCGCCTTCAGGCGATTTCCAGGAGGAGAAGCTAAGTCACTAAGCTCGCGCGCGTATTCAAGTTGAAACAGCTTCCGCTTGGCGACGCTGTGGAGCGTGGCACGTATGGCCCTGCTCTTTCCTGACAGATAAAACTGCTCCGTCGGTGAGCCGGCAAAGCTTTTAATCACCAAGTAGCATAACGCTTAGCGTTATTAACGTCAAGCGTTATTACGATCTACGGAAACTCCGCCTTCGTCAATCAGACGCCCGCCCTGATAAACTCCTGTGTTTTACGATCGAAAGCGAAGAGCGAACCGCGAAAGGCGCACCATGTCCCGTAACCTCGATCAATCCCGCAGCTTGCAAAAGCGCGCGGAAAAGCTAATCCCCGGCGGAGTCAACTCTCCAGTTCGCGCCTTCGGTTCGGTCGGTGGCGATCCTCCGTTCCTGGTTCGCGGCCAGGGCGCTCACGTCTGGGACGCCGACGGCAATCGCTACATTGACTACGTCGGCTCCTGGGGGCCGCTCATCCTTGGTCACGCCGCGCCTGAAGTGATCGAAGCCATCGTTCAGGCCGCGCGCAACGGGACCAGCTTCGGCGCCTCCACTCCCACCGAGGCCGACCTTGCCGCGCTGGTCATTGACGCGTTTCCGGCAATTGAGAAGGTGCGCTTCGTCAGTTCCGGAACCGAAGCGACCATGTCCGCCATCCGTCTGGCGCGCGCCGCAACCGGTCGCAAGATTATTGTGAAGTTCGAGGGCTGCTACCACGGTCACAGCGATGCGCTGCTGGTGAAGGCCGGCTCGGGCGTGGCCACGCTCGGCATTCCCGGCTCCGCGGGCGTACCCGAGGAGTTCGTCGCGTTCACGTTAGCACTGCCTTACAACGACGTCCCCGCCGTTGTGGCCGCCTTCGACAAGTTCAAGGGCCAGCTCGCATGCGTCATCGTTGAGCCGGTGGTGGGCAACATGGGCTGCGTACTTCCCACGCCCGGATATCTCGCGGCTCTGCGTCTGATCACTGCGCGCGAAGGCACGCTGCTCATCTTCGATGAAGTGATGACCGGATTTCGTGTCGCCTTCGGAGGCGCTTCCGAGCTGTATAACATCAAGCCCGACCTCACCACGCTGGGCAAGATCATTGGTGGCGGCCTACCGGTCGGCGCTTATGGCGGTCCTGCGAAGCTCATGGACATGGTCGCCCCGGTTGGTCCGGTGTACCAGGCAGGAACGCTGAGCGGCAATCCGCTGGCGATGGCCGCGGGTATCGCAACGCTTTGCCAGCTGAAGGCCAACCGGCAAGGGTTCTACAAGCAGCTAGACGAGATGGCGGGCAATCTGGTCGCCGGCGTCACGCTCGCCGCGAAAGAGGCCGGCATCGCGATGACTGCCAACCGCGTGGGTTCCATGTTCACTTTCTTCTTCACTGACCGGCAGGTCACCGACTGGCAGAGTGCTTCTACTTGCGACACCGTGAAGTTCGGCCGCTTCCACGGCGCCCTCCTCGATGCCGGAGTCTGGCTGCCACCTTCGCAGTTCGAGGCGGCATTCCTCAGCGCCGCGCACACCCAAGGCGACATCGAAGACACAATCGCGGCAGCCCGAGAAGCGTTGGCGCTGCTGTAGTGTTTTTCTCCTGTCATCCTGAGCGAGGCCGCGCCGCATTTGCGGGCACTGACGAGTCGAAGGACCGCTATAACCCGGCCTGACCGTTCTTTCGCGTCCTCACTTTTCCCGCACCGGTGTAACCGCCAATTGCTAATTGCCAACTGCTAATTGCTGTTGCCTCTCCATCATCTCCGGAATGGTCACGAACTTGTATCCCTCGCCCTTGTATCTCGCCAGGATGCGGTCGCTAGCCGCCACACTACGGCTGCGGTCAACTCCGATCCGGTGGTATTCGCCGTCATGCAGCAGGATGACATTGCCGCCGCGAATCTGCCGCTCCGCGTGCTTCACGATCTCGTCCGCCGATTCCGCCTTCCAGTCGTAACAGGTGACATTCCACATGACGGTTTGCAGCCCGCAGGCGCGGGCGATCCGCAACGATGCCGGACGCCTCCCGCCAAAAGGTGGCCGGAATAGCTCGGCCTCGACGCCGGTAACGTCGAAAATTGCCTGCTGGGTCTGCCGCAGTTGGCGGCGCACTTCGGTGGACGAAGCGAAAATCAGGTTGGGATGGTCCCAGGTATGGATGCCAATCACGTGCCCCGCTTCAACTAATGCCCGCGCGATCTCCGGGCGCTGCTGAACGAACCGTCCAATCAGGAAGAACGTCGCCTTCACCCCATGACGAGCAAGCACGTCCATCATCTGCTGGGTGTAGGGATCGTTGGGACCGTCGTCGAAGGTGAGCGCCAGCATCCGCGAGCCCGGCTTCAGTCCGGTAAACGTTCGGCCATACACCTGCGACGTCGGCCACATGGTGTGGAAACCCGCCACCGTGGCCAGTCCGGCGACAGCGACCCCACCGATAACCTGTGGAAGCATGGTCACGATTGTAGCTGGCGGAAAGCCGCTTTTCGCTATTCACTTTTCGCTTTGCCTCATGCAATCTCGTTCCATCTTTGCGGCTTCTCGCTCGCCACTCTCCCGGTGGCCCTTCTTATAGCTAGCGCACTGATGCGGCCAGTTTTCCAGGGGAGGACGTGGAACCTTGAGCAAATCATGTCTGGCGAAAAGCCAAGAGCGAAAAGCGGCAGTTTTACAACCAAGTAATTGCCACGGACGCGCGGGCAAGATATTCTGCGAGTCGTAGCCTTTCTCCGACCATGGCGAACCTTTTCGAACCACCCCGGTATATCGCAGTCGAAGGGCCTATTCGGGTCGGCAAGAGCACGCTCTGCCGGGTGATCGCCGAAACCCTGCACGCCCAGCGCATCAGCGAGCCTGAGAACAATCCCTTCCTGCGCGGCTTTTACCAGGGCGAAACGGGTGCGGCATTCCAAGCGCAGTTCGCGTTCCTCATCGCCCGCTACGAGCAGCTGGGCGGCTTGGAGGTGAAGCGCAATCCCAACAAGACCTACGTGGCCGATTACATTTTCGAGAAGGACAAGCTCTTCGCCTGCCTTAATCTCGGCGACGCCGAACTCGACGTCTACAATCGCTACTATGAATTGTTTCGCCAGAATGTCCCCACGCCCGACCTCGTCATCTACCTGCAGGCCACACCCGAGGTGCTGAAGAAGCGCCTGAAGAAAAAGGGCGCGCCGGGCGAGAAAACCATCAGCGATGACTATCTGGAAGAAGTGATCAAGGCCTACGAGCACTTTTTCTTTCACTACACGTCGTCGGATCTGCTGATCGTGAACACCTCGGAGATCGATTTCGTGGAACGCAGCGAGGACTTGCAGGCACTGCTGCGGCGGGTCAGCGAACCTATTCGCGGGACCCAGTACTTCCTGCCGCTAGGTCCTGACGAACAAACCGCCAGAGCCTAGAATTGTGGCTTCTTAATGATGTGCTGGGAAAAAATTTGAGGGTTGGGACCACGACAGTTGCCGTCAATACTGGCAACAGATGCCTGACAACTGTAGTATTTCCCCATGGCCGAGCTACCGATTCTTCACTCGCCGTCCCGCGCGCCGCAAGAAGAGCTAGTCCTCGTCGGCTTTCGAGTAGACGGCCAGCACGATGGTCCGCAGTTCTACACCGTGCTCGCTGTAGGTGGTGACAACGAGCGGCCGATCACCGCGGATGGCCGCCTGGTTTTCTTCACTCGTCTGGAACTCGGCGCCAAAGCGCTAGCGCTCAACAGCACCATGGCGAAGCTCGGTCCGCCGCCGCAAGAGATCGAAACCTTTTGTGATGTCGCCGAAGCATTCCATCTGGTGAATTCGCAAAACGCCGACCCGGATGGAGTCGTGCTCGACTGCCTGCTGGTTTTCGACGATCTGGTGCGGGCCACCAAGTTGCACATGCCCGATCGCTATCAGGGCTTGCTGACGGAATTGGCGGCGCGGCTGACCGAACGCGCGCAGTTGCGAGACATCTTCAGCAGCCACTCGCTGCGCGAGCATATAGAAGATGCTCTGCTGTGGTGCGTTGGTGCGGTGACGATAAAAGCACGCATGGTGAGGGAGTGACGGAGCTCGGGGCGGCTGCCGAGGGAGTTATCGTCAGCCTGGGAGCGGGGGGTGACTGGCGTCCGACCATCCGGGCATCCCCTCTTACCTGAAGAGCAGATGCATAGAATTTACCGGTTATGCAAAGACCCGAAACCAGGCACCCCAATCATGGTCTCTTCGGCCTTGGCGGGAAATTCGCCCGAGGCCTGCTACATCGCAGCGGCGTATTCGTCTGCGACACTGTGGGATTCCGAGGCTGCCGGTTGCTAACTGAGAGTTGCCGGCTATTCCGAGGTGAAGTAGTCGACGGTGACGGGATTCTCGAAGAGCGAGTAGTCACGGGTCACGACGGTGATGCCGCTGTCGGTGACGTGATATTTCTGGCGGTCGGCTTCGGTGTCGTAACCAATGACCGTTCCTTCGGGAACCTGGACGTCGCGGTCGATGATGGCCTTGCGAATGCGGCAATGGCGGCCAATCGTGACGTGCGAACAAACGATGCTGGTATCGACGTGTGAATACGAGTTCACGCGAACGTCGGGCGAAAGAACACTGCTACTCACCGAACTGCCGGAAATGATGCAGCCCATGGAAACGATGGAATCGTGCGCTTCCCCGGTGCGCCCTGGATCGTTGAAGACGAACTTCGCCGGCGGATACTGGCGCATGTGGGTGCGGATCGGCCACGCGCTGTCGTACAAGTTAAAAACCGGGGCCACCGAAACCAGGTCCATATTGGCCTCGTAGTAAGCCTCAAGCGTCCCCACATCGCGCCAATAGAGCGCTTCCTTCCGGTTCTCATCGATGAAGTTGAAGGAGTAGACCTTGTAGTCATCCACCATTCGCGGCAGGATGTTGTGCCCAAAATCGTGCCGTGAATTGGGATCCTCGGCGTCCTTCAGAAGCACGGGAATCAGCACCTCAGTGTTGAACAGATATACCCCCATGGAGGCGGAAACCATGCGCGGATTGTAGGGCGAGCGCAAGTCGGTTTCCTCCGGCTTCTCCTGGAAACCGACGACGCGCCCGGTGCGATCGATTTCCACCACACCGAAGTGCCGGGTCTCGGCGGGATCGACCAGAATAGTGGCCAGCGTGACGTCAGCGCCGGAGTCCTTGTGTTGTCGCAACATCAGGTCGTAATTCATTTTGTAGATATGATCGCCCGACAGGATGAGCACGTAGCGGGGCTGCTCGGACCCGATGGAGTAGATGTTTTGGTACACCGCGTCGGCGGTCCCCATGTACCAGTTCTCGCTGACCCGCTTCATCGGCGGCAGGATCTCGATAAACTCGCCGAGCTCACGCGCAACGATGTTGCCCCAGCCTTCGCGGATGTGCCGGTTCAACGACAGCGCTTTGTACTGGGTCAGGATATAAGTGCGTCGAAGATCGGAGTTGATGCAGTTGGAAAGCGTGATGTCGATGATGCGGTAGATACCGCCGAAAGTAACGGCGGGCTTGGCGCGATCACGCGTAAGAGGGTAGAGTCGCTCGCCTGCTCCTCCCGCCAGCAAGACTCCGAGAGTGTCTCTCATGTGATGATGTCCTGACTGCGAATGTCCCCGAAAGGCCTACGGCGATTGTTTAGGAAGGCGCAATGCCTGGGCGGCGTTTGCCGACCGCAGACGAAAGCGCATCTTAGCACACCAAGTTACCGGATGCGGTGAGACTGCAAGCGCCTCGCAGTGTTGTCACCCGGCATCGTCCAGGCTGATGCGAAGGGACTTTAGGAACTTCACGTCCTGCGAGGTCATCTCGAAGTCCGAGTTGTAATGCTGGGTGCCGACCGAGGTTGGCTCTCCCTCGTCCTCACGCTGATTGAATCCGATGGTGGCCTCGAGCACCACGAAAACGTCATATCCTCGGGCTTTGATGCGCGAGACCACCTCCGCGATCTGATCGGAATCGGAAAGCGAATTATTGATGGCATCCCCTAGTTCCTTCATCATGCTGTTGAGTCTCTTGTCCACGATTGCACCTACGCCCTCTGCGGGATTGCGAACCGGCCTGGCACTCATCCTAGCGTCGAGCCGGAAAACCTGCCACCTGTCCGTCAATCCAACGTTAATAGTTTAGATGCTGCGCCCCGTAGGGGGTTGGGCTTGCAGCGACGATTGGCCACCAAAGCCGCCACTCCCGACTGCTAGAATGATTGGGCCCCAAGGAAGCTGGGACTGAGTCTGGTGCTTTAAGAGGGACGGCGTTAGGCCAGGTCGATTTAAGTCTGGCCTTGGAAGAGGACGACCTTCAGGTCGTCCGTAAACGTCTGATCGAAGAATTGGGCTTTAGCCCGTGGGGGACTTGCGACTGTGCCATCCCGCGACCTAGGTACTCAAGGACGAGCCCTGCTGCGGGTTGCGGGGCGCAAGACCGGCGAAAACCGTTGGGTGCGGGCCTTCTACAACGCCGGTAGCGTGACCCTGCGGAGCATCGGACGGGTGCTCCATGTGCTGTGGCTAGAGGTGACGGGCCTGTTTTTTCTGGTGCTGGCACTCGTCGGAGCTGCAGCTGCGGCGCGCGAATATCATCGCCACGCCGCGGGGAATGGATCCACCGCAAAGATGCTGTTGGCGTCGGCGTTCGCGCTACTGTTTGGTTACTTTGGGGTAAGTTCGTTCTGGCGATCGAGGAAGTAATAGTTTCCAGTCGCGGACGGGACCAGGTCAATGGAACTCAGCTTGGGACGATCAAGCGTGGCAAAGTCCAATTGGCCTTGCTCCGAATTTGAAACTCGAAACTGCTTTTCAGACCCGACTGAGCAAAACGTCCGCTTTGTGATGCGCGTCATAGCTGGTTTTCGAGCGACGGCCAATAATTGAATCATTTCTAATAAGGTGAGGCCCAACTCCCATGGCCGAAACAAAACCGAAGAACGCCGCAGCCCCCAATCCTGCCGAGACGAAGGAAACTTCTTCGCACATCAGCGTTCATCCTCTTTACACGCCGTCCGATCTGGAGGGTCGGGACTACGACCGCGAGGTCGGCTATCCCGGCGAATTTCCTTACACCCGCGGCGTGCAGGCCACGATGTATCGGGGACGGCTGTGGACTATGCGGCAATACGCCGGCATGGGCGACGCCGACGAGTCGAACCGCCGCTACAAGTATCTGCTGAGCCAGGGCACGACGGGACTGAGCGTCGCCTTCGACCTGCCGACGCAAATCGGCCTCGATTCCGACAACGAGCTGGCCATGGGCGAAGTCGGCAAGGTGGGCGTGGCCATCGATTCCGTCGAAGACATGATGCGGCTGTTCGATGGCATCAACATGGAGAAGGTGTCCACGTCGATGACCATCAATGCCAGCGCCGCGATCCTGCTGGCGCTGTATATCGTGACCGCGCGACGCACTGGTCGCGACGTGCGCAAGCTGTCGGGAACGATCCAGAACGATGTGCTGAAGGAATACATCGCGCGCGGTACCTACATCTATCCGCCGACGCAGGCGATGCGCATCATTACGGACATCTTTTCTTATGCGAACCAGCACGTGCCGGAGTGGAACACCATCTCGATCTCCGGCTATCACATGCGCGAAGCGGGAAGCACCGCGGTGCAGGAAGTGGCGTTTACCCTGGCCAATGGCATGACCTATGTGCAGGCCGCAATCGACGCCGGGCTCGATGTGGACAAGTTCGCACCGCGGCTGTCGTTCTTCTTCAACGCGCACAGCAATTTTCTGGAGGAGGTGGCGAAGTTCCGCGCCGCACGCCGCATGTGGGCGCGCATCATGCGCGATCATTTTGGCGCCAAGAATGCCAGATCGCAGATGTTGCGCTTCCATACCCAGACGGCAGGCTCGACCCTAACGGCGCAGCAGCCGGAGACCAACATTGTGCGCACCGCCCTGCAAGCGTTGGCGGCGGTGCTGGGCGGAACGCAGTCGTTGCACACCAACTCATTCGACGAAGCGCTGGCGTTGCCCACCGAGCAGTCGGCGCGCATCGCGCTGCGCACCCAGCAGATCATTGCCTACGAATCGGGAGCGGCGCAGACCATCGATCCCCTGGCCGGCTCATATTACATGGAGGCGCTGACCAACCAGATCGAGGCCAATGCACTGGTGTATCTGGAAAAAATCGAGGGCATGGGCGGCATGTTGAAGGCGATTGAACGCGGCTTTGTGCAGCAGGAGATCCAGAACGCGGCCTACGAATATCAAAAGGCCGTCGACAAGAAGGAAGCGATCGTGGTTGGGGTGAATGCCTTCGAGCTGGACCACGAGAAATCGATTCCGCTGCAACACATCGACGAGTCGCTGGAGCGTAAGCAAGTGGAGCGGCTGAAGGCGGTTCGAGCGAAACGCGATCAGGCGAAGTGGCAGGCAGCGGTGAAAGCGGTGGAAGACACCGCGCGCGCTACCGGCAATCTTATGCCGGTGATCGTGGAGGCGGTCGAGGCGCATGCCACCGTGGGCGAAATCTCCGACGCCATGCGGCGGGTGTACGGGGAATATCACGAAACCGTCGTGGTCTGACATCTCTTGATTCACTTCAGAGACATCAAGGCGGCGAGAATGTCTGTGCCCTTTGGTTTTATGGCAGGATTCCGAATCGGGGTGCGGATTGGGACGCGCAAGCAACTCTGAGCCACACGAGTAGCGCTACTTTCATTTCTAGTTCCAATACCGCGTTCTTGCGATTTCTCTTGGCGGCGCGCCACGCTTGTTAAATAATGCTCCCTCATTAAGACATGCGACTCGGGGGCAACCATGGATAGCAAGCGTTCGCTGCTGTTGGTCATGGTGCTGCTGCTATCGGCAGCCACTTCTGTTTGGGCGCAAACCTTTCGCGGAACCGTTCTTGGTACGGTAACGGACACCTCGGGCGCTGTCATTGCGGGCGCAACCGTCAAAATCCACAATGTCGATACCGGGCTGGAACGCGCCACACAGACTAGCGCCGACGGCAGCTATAACGTTCCCGAGCTGCCGATCGGCACCTACACGGTCAGTTGTTCCCAGAGCGGCTTCCAAACCGCAGTGATCAAGGGAGTGGTGGTTGACGTCGCGACCAATCGCCGGGTGGATGTTTCGCTCAAGCCGGGCGACGTTGCTCAGCAGGTGGAAGTCACCGGCGAGGTGCCGCAAGTCGACACTACCAACGATGAGCTGGGCGGCATACTTACGTCCAAGACGATTGAAAGCATTCCGATCAACGGCCGTGACTACACCAAGCTGATCTACCTTAACCCTGGAGTGGCGGGTTCTCCCGACCAGATCACCGATTCGCCGGGCTCGTTTGGCACGTTCTCGATGAATGGCTCGCGCGGCCGTTCCAACAATTTCCTGCTGGATGGCACTGATATGAACGACGGCTACCGCAACGATCCCGCGATCAACGAGCCGGGCGTGTTCGGAGATCCGGCAACCATCCTGCCCATCGATGCGGTGGCAGAGCTGCATGTGCTCTCCAACTATGAGGCGGAGTACGGGCGCAATAGCGGCGCCATCGTCAACATCGTGACCAAGAGCGGCACCAACAATTGGCATGGCTCTTTGTTGGAGTACTGGCGCAGCGGTGAATTGGGCGCGCGAAACTATTTCAACATCGACAGCCAACCGAAGAACCCGTTTCTCAATAACCAGTTTGGCGGCGCGCTGGGCGGCCCTATCGTGAAGGGCAAGGCGTTTTTCTTCGTGGACTACGAAGGCCAGCGGGAGAGCGGCGCGCAAGCCGGATTGAGTTGTGTGCCTGATCAGAATGCGATTGTCCAAGCGAAGGCGATCGCCGCGCAAAACGGAGTGCCGCTAAGCCAGCCGATGCTTAATCTGCTGGCGCGCAATCCCTGGCCCGCGCCGGACATTCCCGGAGCCACGGCCAATGTGGATGGAACGTGCAATCCGCCTGCGCCCGGCGCCGCGGCCGACAACCTGGCCACCTCAACCAACTTCAGCAACGACGTGGACAGCATGATTGCGAAGCTGGATTACAATCCCAACACCAACAACAACATTACCGGTCGCTACTACTATGGAAACAGCACCCAGAGCTTTCCCTTCGCGCAGCTGGCGGGAGGGCTGCTGCCGGGATTCAATACGGTGACGCCAACCCGGGTGCAGCTGGTGTCGCTGTCCTGGGTGAAGATCATCAGTCCTACGCAGGTAAATGAGGCCCGCTTCGGTTGGAACCGTTTCGCGGAAGGCTTCTTCCCGCAGGACGGCGATTTCAACCCGGCAACCATTGGCCTGGACACCGGCGCCAGCTCCTACAACTACGGTTTGCCGCTGATTTCGGTGGGCAGCTTTTCGAAGCTCGGGGCCAGCGACGGCGTGCCCCGGCAACGCGTGGACACCAACTGGCAGGCCCTCGACAACTACTCATGGAAGATTGGCCGCCACGATCTCAAGTTCGGCTATGAATTCCGCCGGACTTCCATTCAGATCATTCAGGACTCGAACTTTCGCGGCAAGCTCAGCTTCGACGACCTCACGGCGTTCGTCGAGGGCTTGCCATCGGGCGGCAGTCAGGCTGCGGGATACACGAACCGGCACGAATATCAGAACAGCAACGGGCTCTACATCCAGGATAGCTTCCGCTGGACGCCGCGATTGACGGTGAATTTGGGCTTGCGCTGGGACTACTTCGGCGTAGCCGGCGAGAAGAACGATCTGTTCTACCAACTGCAGCAGGCTAATGGCGGAACGTTGGTGCAAGTCGGCGCACCCGGCGGTCCGTCGCGCCTCTACAATCCCGACTACAAAAACTTCGCTCCTCGCGTGGCCTTCGCCTACGACGTGACCGGCAAGGGCACAACGGTGTTTCGCGCCGGATACGGAGTTTTCTACGATGCGTTCTCCCAGGACATGTTCCTGGGACACCTTCCGTACAACTGCACGTTCTGTCCCGGACCGGCGTTTACCGGCGTCGGCATAGCGCCCATTACCTTCTTCAGCGCGACTCCAGGCCCTATTACTGCGGGATCGCCGGTGTACGTCAACGGATCCCCGTTGAGTAGTTTTTTTGGAATCGATCCCAACATCCGCACGCCGTATATTCAGAATTGGAACGTAAACCTTCAGCAGGCCTTGGGCAATAAGATGACCGCGGAACTTGGTTACGTTGGATCGAAGGGGACGAGGCTGTTCCGCTTCCGCGACATCAATCAGCCCAGCCAGGCACAGATCACGGCTGCTGACACGGCGGCTTGCGTTGCGCCTTTTGTATTTCCGAACTGTCCGATTGCCGGCTTCGATAGCGGCGGCAACGTACCGAGAACCACGTATCCAAATTTCTTCTATTTCAACCAGGAAGAGTCCAGCGCCTTCTCGACCTACAATGCGTTGCAGGCCAGCTTTCATGTGAACGGCTGGCACGGACTCTCGACGCAAGCTAACTTCGTGTGGTCGCATTCCATCGATAACGCCAGCGACCTGGAAGACTTCATCCCCAATGCGTCGCAGCCCAACAATAGTCTTGACCCTCTCGCCGAGCGCGGCAACTCGAACTTCGATATTCGCCGCCGTTTCAGTTGGTACTTCACCTATCAGTTCCCCGGCTCCAAGGGCTCGTACGCAAAGGTAAAGAGCGGCTGGGGCATCGATGGCACGGCCAGCCTGCAGGATGGACAGCCCTTCACGCTCAACTACAATTTTGAGGGCGACTACTCGGGATCGGGCGAGGGCTTTGACCGGCCTGACGTTGTTGGACCTATACAATACGGAAGTGCTCCCGCCAACTTCCTGAATCTGGCAAATTTTCAAGTGCCCTGCACGTTCGGCAACACCACGGCAACCACGTCGTCCGGAGACAGCAACTGCCTTGCGGGCACACGCCACTTTGGCGATCTGGGACGAAACGTTCTGATTGGCCCGCCGTCCAAAGAATTCAATTTCTCCGTGTACAAAGACACGCCGATCACCGAGCACGTGAACTTGCAACTGCGCGCCGAGATATTCAACCTCTTCAACCACCCGAATTTCGCCAATCCGGAGCTGCCGAATTTCATCGCCGATCCTGGGGTAAACGGCATTGGAAGCAACGGACGCGGAGTAGGCTATTACGCGCTGACCGCGACGGCCGATGTTGGCATCGGAAACCCATTCCTCGGAAGCGGCGGTCCGCGCGGGGTGCAGTTTGCGGCGAAGATCACCTTCTGAGGAGCCAGGCTGCGTTTCAGAATGTCTGACTATGCTTTCTGAATTGTCATCACGAACGGCCTTCGGGCCTTGAGGCACCTGATGCTCACGCGCGTGACCCCGCCGACGAAAGCAGGTTCCGCGCTCCGCTCGTAATGACAATCATCACAGACGTACGTCTTCAGGCCGTGCTGTGGTGTCGACCGCGGCTGATCAACGCAGACCAATAAATAGTAAAGCATCCTTAATCGAAGCGCTTTCGTCTGATCCAAGGTGAAGGTAGCAACCAAGACTTTGTCCTATGGCGCAACTCTAAACGGCAATGAAGCCGAGTTTCGCGTGTGGGCGCCGATTCCGCGCGAGATCAGGCTGCGGCTGATGCGCGTCGGCAAAGAACCGCAGGACATCGCGATGCGCCGCGATGGCGAAGACTTGGTCGCGACTGCGGCAGCCTCGGCGGACGACCGATACGCCTACGTTGTCGACGGCGGCACGCCGGTGCCCGATCCCGTGTCGCGCTTTCTGCCGGAGGGTGTGCATGGACCAACCGAGATTGTCGATCCCTTCGCGTTTCGCTGGAGCGATGCGGACTGGCGCGGCCTCGAGCTCCGCGATTACGTCATCTATGAGTTGCACATCGGAACGTTCACGCCGGAAGGCACGTTCGATGGCGCGATCGGGAGGCTCGAATGTTTAAAGGAACTCGGCGTCACTGTGGTTGAGATCATGCCGGTCGCGGCCTGCCCGGGCACTCGTAACTGGGGATACGACGGCGCGTCTCCTTACGCAGTGCAGGCCAATTACGGCGGTCCGGAAGGGCTGAAGCGATTGGTTGATGCCGCTCATCGCGTTGGGCTGGCGGTAATGCTCGATGTGGTTTACAACCATCTCGGCCCGGAAGGAAATTACCTGCCGAAGTTTGGGCCGTACTTTACCGCGCATCATAAGACGCCGTGGGGCGAAGCCGTTAACTACGACAGCGTGGGATGCGAGCATGTACGCCGCTACGTGCTCGAGAACGCGCTGTACTGGATTCGCGAATATCACCTCGACGGATTGCGGCTCGACGCGGTGCAGACCATTAAGGACGATTCGTCCAAGCACATCATGGCGGAGATCCGGGAACGCGTGCAGGGATTGGCGCGGGAGCTGGATCGGACAGTGTGCGTGATCGCCGAGACTGATGAAAACGATTCGCGTTACGCGAGGGCCCAGGCAGACGGCGGCTACGGATTGAACGCGGTGTGGAGCGACGATTTTCACCACGCCGTACACGCATTTTTCACCGGCGAGTGTCAGGGCTATTACCAGGACTTCGGCGATCCCGAACAGATCGCCCGTGCGTTGCGCGAAGGTTACGTTTTTCAGGGCGAACATTTTACTTTCTGGGATGCTCCGCGAGGGACGAGTGCGAAGGATGTTCCGCTGCCGGCCAACGTGATTTGTCTGCAGAACCATGATCAGGTGGGCAATCGCGCCCAGGGAGAACGGCTCACTGCGCTGATTCCGCGAGGCGCGCGCAAAGTGGCAGCCGCGTTGTTGTTGCTGGCGCCGCACACGCCCCTTTTGTTCATGGGACAGGAGTACGACGAGACAGCGCCGTTCCAGTTCTTCGCGGATTTTCAGGATCCGGCGCTGAAGAAAGCGGTGAGCGAAGGACGGCGCAGTGAGTTCAAAGATTTCAACTTCAGCGAAGTGCCCGATCCGGAAGATCCCGCAACCTTCGAGCGATCGAAACTTACGTGGGCCAACGGGCCAGAGAACCGCGAGATGCTGGAGTGGTATCGGCGGCTGCTGCAATTGCGCCAGCAATACGTGACAGCAGAAGAAGGCACGGCGAATGCGACGTACGAAGAAGGTGTGTTGACGATGCAGGTACCGGCTCGTGATCCGAAGCTATGGGTGCAAGCGGTACTGCGGCCGGGAGCGAAGTTGCCGCCAGTCACGGAAGGCTGGCACGAGACGTTACAGTCAGAGGAAGACGGCTGCGGGATCACGGTTTACGTCCGTCAAGCTCGCAGATTATTGTGATTTGTCATCACGAGCGCAGCGAGGGATCTGCTTTTTGTGCGCGTTAAAGGTAAAGCAGATCCCTCGGTCGCGCAAATCCGGCGTGACCTCGGGATGATACTGTTACGAGTTTTTCAGCGACCTGCCAGACAACTACGAGAAGCACCCGCCGAAACGTAAAAAAAACACTCGTCCACGGGTGGACGAGTGCCAGGGTACTCGCGAGCAACCAACCCAACTAAGTCCTATTCGAGGCGCCATCCCAGGTACTGACGCGGGTCGCCTTCTTGTCTTCCTCGTCGAACCACTTGGTGGTGACGCACTTGGTCTCGGTGTAGAACTTCACTCCGTCCTTGCCGTTCACGTGCAGGTCGCCGAAGAAGGAGTTCTTGTGTCCGGCAAACGGGAAGACCGATGCGGGCACGGGGATTCCAACGTTGATGCCAACCATGCCGCCGTCGGTGCGCTTGCTGAATTCGCGGCTGTAGTAACCGCTCTGGGTGTAAATAACCGAACCGTTGGCGAATTCGTTCTTATTCATGATGGCGAGGCCTTCCTCGAAATCCTTGACCCGCTTGATGCAGACAACCGGACCGAAGACTTCGCAATCGCCGATGGTCATATTGGGCTTCACGTGATCGAAAACGGTCGGTCCAATGAAATATCCCTTTTCGAAACCGGGGACCTTAACTTCGCGGCCGTCGAGCACGAGCTGTGCTCCTTCCTCGACGCCCTTGGCGATCCAATCGGTGACGAACTTCTTGTGCTCAGCCGAGACGACCGGGCCAAGCTGGACGGCGGGATCGTAAGAACAGCCCACCTTCATCGCCTTGGCATGCTTGACCAGCAGGGAAACGAATTCATCGGCGACCGACTCCTGCACGCATACCACCGGAAGCGCCATGCAGCGCATGCCGGCGCAACCGAACGACGAGTTGATCACGCCCAGCGCCGAGCGTTCCAGCGCCGCGTCTTCCAGCACCAGGGCATGGTTCTTGGCTTCGCACAATGCCTGCACACGCTTGCCGTGGGCCGCCGCGGTTGAATAGATATGCCTGCCGACGGAAGTGGAACCGACGTAGCTGATGCCCTTGATGTCAGGGTGCTTCAGGAAGATTTCAGCCTCGTTGCGGCTGCAGGTCACCAGGTTTACCACGCCTTTCGGCAAGCCGGCTTCGATCAGCAGCTCGAGCATGCGCATCGAAGTCTGCGGGGTGAGACTGGCTGCCTTGAGCACCAGGGTATTTCCGGTCGCGATGCACAGAGGCAACACCCAGCCAAACGGGATCATGCCCGGAAAATTAAACGGCATGATGGCGGCGAATACTCCGACGGGTTCTCTGTAGGCAACCGTATCGAATCCCTGGGTGACGTTCATGAGCGCATCGCCCTGCATCAGCATGGGCGCGCCGCAGGCGATCTCAACTACTTCGATGGCCTTCAGGATGTCGCCCCGCGCTTCGTCGAGGTTCTTTCCCAGTTCCATCGCGCAGAGCAGGGTCAGATCCGAAAGATGTTTCTCCAACAGGTCCTTCAACTTGAACATGAGCTGCGCGCGCATGCCCACTGGAGTACCGGACCAAGCCGGAAATGCGGCCTTTGCCGCCTCGATGCTGCTCAGCACTTCTTCCGGCGTGCAGCACGGCGCTTCCGCCATCAGCTCGCCCGTGCTTGAATTTGTGACAGGCATGTACTTGCTGGTCTTAGATTCACGCCACTCGTTGTTAACGCAATATCTCAGCTTGGCCACGCTGGATACCTGCTTCTTCATTGCATCGGTCAATTCTGCTGTACTCGACACTTTTTATTCCTCCATGGTGCCCATAAAGCTCAGGCTAATGATAACAATTCGAATATGAGAACGAAATCGCAACCCCCATTATGCTCGCGATATCGAAGGCCGATCCCCGAACACGATTCGCTTTGATCGTACTCAGGGTTACGCGAAACCTGCTAGAGCAATTCCAGTGTTGCTATCCCTAATTTGCCCGCCGGGTGCTAACGTCCGGCTTGATTAGGGGATACCCGCAAATCCGGTCTAGTTCAATTCCTTTTTTGCGCACCCGCCTTTCCAACACCGGCCGCAACGGCCAGACTGGCGTGGCCGGAGCGGACGGCCTGGGCCTCAAGCTCTTGCTCGATAACCTCGAACGAACGTCCCCTTGTCTCGATACCAAAGAAGCCGTAGACAATACCTGCCATGAGGTACCAGGCGGCTAGATACAGAAATGCGGGGGTAAGTGCCGCAACCGACACCTCCGGTTTGACCACGTTCGATGATCCGACGATCATGGCGAGCCCCAGCGGGCCGAGGATCTTCCCCAGGCCGCCGAAGCCATAAGCCGAGCCCATCCCCGTCGCTCGGAGGTGCGAAGGCCAGACCTCCGCCGAGTATGGACCGACGATCGCGAAGCCGCCATCGCCGAAAAAGTGCGCGATAATCAGCAGCAGCCAGAACATGGAAACGCCGCCGAGAAATGCGTTGTGGAAGATTCCAGCAAGCGACACCATGATTGCCGCGCCGAATCCAACCAGTGCTCCAGAGGCGCGCCGCCCAATCGCGTCGCTCAACCAGGAGAACGCGACACGCCCGCAGAAACCGCCGGTCGCGATAAAGATCATCATGAACGACGCATGTTGCGGGGTTGTCTTCAGCACCAGCACCAGCAGGGTCGGAACCCAGAGATTAATGCCGTAGACGCCCGTCTGCGCGCCAAGATTTCCTAACCACGACACCACCAGGCTCCGCGGATAGCGGAATAGATCCCGGAAGCGCGGCTTCTCCTGCGCGGTGAAGGTCAAGGCCGAAAGCGGAATGCTTTCCGGATCGCATTCAAGAGCCCAAGCCAGCGACTTGCGGGCTTCTTCCGCCCGGCCCATGCGGGCCAGCCAGCGTGGCGATTCCGGTACCCAGGCGCGGATCAGTAATGTCAGGAAGGCCGGAGCAAGACCAGCCGCGAACAATCCGCGCCAACCAATATACGGCGAGAGAAAAGCTCCCATGATGGAGCCCATCATGATGCCAACCGGCACCGAGCAGGTGATCATCCCACCGATAAAGCCACGCTTGGCGCTCGGCACGAACTCCTGCACCAGCGGCAGGTCGACCGAATACAGCCCACCAACGCCAAAGCCTGTGAGAAAGCGAAAGAAGGTGAGGAAGATCCATCCGTTCTCGGGCGTGAATGCCAGGATGCCGGTGGCCACCGAGAAGTTGATGACGGTAGCCATGAAAACCGCTTTACGCCCGATGCGGTCGGCCACATGGCCCCAGAAAACGGCTCCCATGATGGCGCCGACGCCGGAGGAAAGCAGAATGATCGCGGACTGGCCGAAGGTGAGATGCCAGGGTTTGATGATGATGGCGAGGACGAACCCGATCAGGAAAAAGTCAAAGAACTCCAACAGGTCGCCCAGAATCGCCGCCGCGATAATCTTGTACTGATTCTTCGTGAGCTTCGTCTGCGTATCGAGGTACTCCAGCATGGGTTCCCCCAAACCAATGAAATGTGCGTCCTGAAGCGGGGCGTGATAGTCAGCCCTCTTGCATTACATCGCTCACCCGAACCCTACTACTTTCTTCTTACAACTCGAGCGGTCTCGAAATCTGTGTATCCCGGAGTTCTCAACACCGGCCCCCCTCAAACGTCAAAGGCAGTGTCTGCCGGGGGCCGGTTACTTCCTTGAATATGCCTTTCGCGAACCTACGGTAATTAGAAACGGCAATCAGAATTTGTATATCCGGCGATTTACCTACTACTTAATCGCCAGCGGGTTAAGCGGCGAGCCAACCGCCCCGGTGATTGGCAGTGCCGGCGCGACGAACATGAATTCGTAACGCTGGTCGGCGGCGCAGTCCTCGGCCAGTTCGCCGAGACAGAAAATCTCCCCGACCGAAAGTCCCATGATCGGAATTGCGATCCAATGCCACGGCTGCACCGCATCGTCGCAATTGTTGGGCCGCACTTCGGCGCCCCAGGTGTCGGTCACGATTCCAGCCACCTGCTTCTTGTGCAGCCAATCGAGAGTTTCGAAAGCCAGTCCGGGAGCATCGCCGCCCGAATAGCCATCCCACGTCTTGCCTGCCAGCATGGCATCCATCTGCCCGGTGCGCACCAGCAGGAAGTCACCCCGGCGCACCTTGACCCCGAAGAAGTCCTCAGCCTTGTCCAGCATCTCGTTGGTGACCGCAAAACCGTCCGGCGCGAACTCCACGCCGAGCATCTTCGGAATGTCGAAGAGCACGCCGCGGCCGACCATCTTCGCCTTGGTTTTCTCGATGCCGCACTTTTGCGCGCCGAAGGAGGTCACGGTACGGCAGTCGTAGCCGTTCCACATCTGGTCGCCGTAGAAAATGTGCCCCAGCCCGTCCCATTGAGTACCGCACTGCAGCGGCATGATGACGAGGTCGTCAGCTCCCCGGATCTTGCGGTGGTCGAGCACGCCGGAATAGGCATCGGTGCCGGCCCGCAGCATGACGTGTACGGGATTGAAACGGCCAATCGCCGGATAATTTGTCTTGCCGCCCTGGCAGCCGTTATTGTCAAAGGGAAGCGCCAGTGAGAACACCTTTCCTTTTTGCACCAGACGCGCAGCCGCGATAATGTCCTCGGGTTGCGTGAAGTTGAGCGTGCCGATTTCGTCGTCTCCGCCCCAGCGCCCCCAGTTCTTCAGGCGCTCCGCAGCCTCACGGATATCCTGTATGGTCAACTTGCGAGTCGCAGCTTGCGTTCCGCTCATGTTGGTTCTCCTCTTCCTCCGGTTAGGTCGCTATGCGCAGTGCGAAGCTGGGCGCTGCAGCCTGCCCACTCCAAGCAGGGATCGCGTGGCAGATGCCGTCCCCAAGGCGACACCACTTCCGTGGTTTGTCCCGCCCGATCATGAGTGGCGCTGCGGCAGCATAAGGGCTTCGATTGGCGATAAGGACATTAAGCCAATGCCGCACCGCATGCGGTGATGAATGTCACATGTCGGGTGATTAAGATCACGCTATGCAGGTGACCTGCCTTGCACCGCAAACGGTGCAAGGCACATGGGGCGCAAATCTAATGAGGCAATTGGCTATATCACAAGTATTGTGGAAGATTGCGAAGATTACAAGGGGCAGATATGTTCTCGATCAAACGTCCGCATCCGGAACAAATCGGGTTCGGCCAAGGCTTTTAGCCGCTCCCACGCGCAGACTTGCCGCCGATTGGCTTTTTGCGCCCGAGCGCTAAGGAAAGCCTGTGTGCGAGATCTCTGAAAAAACAACGTATAGTCCCGGGAGTGTTTTGAACGGCATCGGCCTGCCGCGTGCGCCCGGCGCGATCGATAGAGGGGCGGACCTCAAGCGGCGGAGCCTCGTCGGATTCGTTCAACTGATCTAACAGTCCGTCTTCAAGCATCTTCTGCAATGCCATGATGGCTTCCAACGAGGGCCGTGCGCCGTTTTTCGGCTGGAATTCAGACGTTTTTTCGCGCTTTTCGAACATCTCAACTCTTTGATTTAAAATGACTTTTGGCGGCCAAACCTGCAAAGCTCCAAAACTCCGCACCACCGCCGCAACTGGTTCGAGCAGTGCTGATCTTTTTGCCGGCCTCATTCATACTGAGTGCGATTGCCGAAAGAACGTTGCCTGATAAAGGTGACGGGAATGCGAACTGCATCCCGGCCGGAAAGCCCGGCCAAGAGGCTGCTGAAAAACAAGTTCCGGGAAGAACGAGCCCCAACATCTTGTACGTTATAGAATTGTGCGATTCTCATCCGGCGAAGGAGCAAGCCATGAAGCCGTTTATGGCGCGTGTAAACAGTTCCCAGGAAGACTCCCCTAATCGTAGCGAAGATCGTGGCGGAGATCATGGCTGCGGGAAACGAGCGCGGCGCGTGGGATGCGTGAAGATGGTCTTGGTAGCGCTGGTCTGCTTGAGTGCGATGCTGATGGTCGCGCCCGCGGCTGCGCAGATTGCGGCCGAGGCCAAGAATGTAGTCCTCATTGCTCATCACAATCTCAATGGCAATGGTGACGGCGGTGAAGGTTTAGCGCTTCAGCAGCGGCCTGACGGCCGCCGTCTCCTGTTTCTCGCGCACGAGGCGCCGAAGAATTGCATCAGCGTCGTGGACGTGACGCGTCCGGAGAGCCCGGTGTTGATTAACACGATTCCATCTCCGAACCCCGGCATCACGCGCTGCGATTCGCTGAGCCTTTCGGGAAACCTGCTCGCGGTGGCGAACCAGACGAACCAAGTGGGGCAAAAGAGTGCGGGGATGTGGGTGCTCGATGTCTCGGACTTCAACCGCATTCAGCAAGCCAAGAGCTTGCAGGATCTGGCGTTGTCCTTCTTTGATGCTTCAGGACCGCACTCTCGTGGGGCGCACTGTCTCTGGTTCGTGGACGGCGAATTTGCCCACCTGACGACCGGCATGTCTGATTTCAATCCGAGCAATCCTCTGGACGATCAATTCTATGTCATCGTCGACCTGCGCGATCCCAGGCACCCCAGGGAAGTTGGGCGCTGGTGGTATCCGGGAACCAGCCAGGGCGACCGCTGTTTGCCCGGCTGTCTTCCCGAGCGGCACAAGCTTGACGATGGCTACCGGCCGCACAACATCGAAGTGTGGCCAGAGCGTCCGGATCGCGCCTACCTGGGCTATATCGATGGAGGCGCGATTATTCTGGACATCTCGGGCCTGGCTGATGTCAAAGCCGGACGCGCCCAGAGTTTTACTCCAAAGCTCGTGGGTAGCGCCAAGTTTTCACCTCCCTACACGGCTTGGTCGCACACCTTCCAACCAGTTTTCAGCCGTGGCATGGCCTTCGTCTCCGACGAGGCGGTAATGGACAATTGCCAGGACGCGCCGAAGTTGGTCTGGCTACTCGACATTCGCGCGGAGAGCAATCCCATGGTGATTGACACGGCGCCTCTGCACGCCAACGACGGTGAGCTTTGTAAGCGGGGCGGCCGCTTCGGGGCGCATAACCTGCACCCAAACTACCCCGGTTCCACTTCGGCTAGACTGAAGAACACGACCGTCGCGAGCTGGTTCAACGGTGGAGTGCGGATTTTCCACATCGTCGATGGCCCGGCAGGGGTTCCCGCGGCGCCTCCGCACCTGGAGGAGATTGGTTACTACATTCCCGCGGGCCTGCCCGGCAATCCCGGAGGCGCCGCGCAGATCAATCACGCGCTGGTGGACGAGAAGGGGCTGATCTACGCCAACGACCGTTTTACGGGCGGTCTCTATGTTCTTAAGTACACTGGTTCGGTTCCGCTGGATTAGACCGGTTTAGCGCAAAAGGTATATCCCATGAAGTCACCCCGGCAAACGCTAAGGCGGCGTTTACCGGGGGCCACGGCCCACGGCCCGGCTCTGGGGTATACCTGCGCTGAAACCGTTCTCGGGAGCGGATGCAAAGGTGAGGTGCTAACGCTGCTTGAGCGTCGCTGCTCTTTCCATTCAGCTCGGCTTCGGAGATTTTGAAGGATACGAGTTCTATCCCGCCACCGCGTTTTCGTTGATCGCGCCCCCGTCGTTATCCAATGCTCTTCGGGCGTCGTAGCGGTAATTTGCTTGAAATGGCTGGAGCGATTGAAGTATCTTTCCCCGATGGAGACCGTGTATCGTGGCGCAGCTCGCTCCTCGTCTGCATTTCAAGACTAAAGAAGAAGTTGCTGCCACACTTGCTGAACGCAAATCCGCGGACTATGGCATTTTCTCCAATCGGGTTTTGTTCTTGCTGGATGTCGCAGCCATGTTGATAGCGGTAGCGCGCATCTGGCCCATAACCCTCGTTCTGCTCGCGTTTCTGGGGTGCGATTTTGTCGTTTTCATAATGCGCCGCCACCGCGTTTTGGCGCGTTACAACGCAGGTCAGCCGAGGCTCTCCACTGCCGACGATTTCCGCGCGGTCGACGATGCCTACACGCAACGCGGCGAGAAACCGCCGACCATGACCGACTTTGAAAAAGCGGCCGGCTTCGCTTTCGTCCCGGAATGGCGCACGGCACTGCGCTATCGGGAAGTCGGCCGGTTTTACGCAGATGGCTTATTAGTGGATATCGGTTGCGGTGATGGACGCCTTTGCTGGCGTTATCATGCTTGCCCGCCTCAAAACTACTATGGAGTCGATGCCCCCGGACTCGTTGCCATCTTGCGGGAAAAAACGAATGACGTTGCCCATGCTCTTGCGGGCACGGCGGAAGCCACCACCCTACCCGATCATCACGCCGACCTGATCGTGTGCTCTGAATGCTTTGAGCATCTGACCGAACCCGGAGTTGCGTTGCGTGAGTTTTGCCGCATTCTTAAGCCCGCGGGCCGGATTGTCATTCAGAGTCCGTCGGCGAGACGTCTCCGCAATCTGAACCCCCTCCATTTGATTGCGACCTATCTAGGCCGCTGGTTGCCCCGGATTCTTCTGCCTGCCATGGTTCACGAAAATACCTTCGTGGATGCCTACACGTATCATTGGGACTTCACGCGCCAGGACATTGAAGCCTTCATTTCTGATCTACCGCTCACGATTGAAGCTCTGCACGGTGCCGTGTATCGTTTCAATCCCAATGGAAACCTGCTGCACCGCTTGGCGTATCGTGTCGCCCGATGGCCCGTTGTCAACTGGCTGTGGTGGAACATGACAATTGTGCTCCGAAAAACTTGTACCCGGATAGACGGTTAGGAATTGAGATTATCTTGATGTTGGACAATTTTCGCTTACCGGCCAAGCCTGAAAACGCTAACCTGATGCCAAGCAGATGCTCGCGAGTTCGGAGGGCGAGCAGGGTACGTTGGAGAAGAACCCGGAGCGAGCGGATTAGAACGTTCGGGATGCTGTATCCCGGCTGCCTGGGATGTCATGGCGGGNNCGCCTGGGCGGAAAGCAAAGGGTAGCCGCAATCCCGCCTCTGGCTTGGCGATTGGACTACTTGTTCCTATGACCAGGAATTGGCAATGATTCTCTTCTACCTCTTGATCCTTTCATTGCCGCTGGTCGACCATCCGCAAATTGGCTATGAAATCCACGGCATCACGGTCGAGAAGCTGATGGGAGTCGCTTGCTTCTTCTTTGCGTTGTGCTATCTCCCCAATCGAAAATCATTTCCGCAGATTCTGGCTACCGGGCAAGCGCGGGCATTCGTCATGTTCACGGTTATGATCGTCACCTCTTATACGTTCATGGTCACTCCATTCGACTGGCATGAGCTGGTGGGAATCATTTTCGCGGAACCGGTCTTCTTCATCGTGACCTCTATTTTCATTGATTCGCGGCAGCGCCTCGAAAACAGCATTCTGGCGCTGATTGCCGCAATCGGTCTTGCCTCCCTGTATCTCATACGCGAGTGGGTGGCATGCGTGCCGGTTTACGGACTCGGGTATCGTCCCGGCAGCGTAGCGGGGGATCCTAACCTGTTTTCGGCCTCGGCGTTGACCGTTCTGCCCATGATGGTTGCTTTTGCCCTCGGCCAGAAGGGGCGGAAACGCGCATTCTGTGTGGGTTGCCTGCTGGCGACGATCTTCGCCATCCTTCTGGCATCGTCGCGGGGCGGCTTCATTGCCTTGGTCGTGCTCCTGCTACTGCAGATGCGCGATGCGCGTCACCGCGGAAAATTCGCCGTCATTGCACTGGTCATCGTTGCTTTATTCTTGATCTCTCCGGTATCGCCGCTGGATCGGCTGCTTCATCCCACCTATAGCGATACGGATTCCTCCGACGCACGTTTGCAGCTCTGGAGCATTGCCTTCCGTATCATCGCCGATCATCCCATCCTGGGTGTGGGACTCTGGCAATTCACACCCTACCTGCACAAGTACATGCCGCCCGGAGTAGATCTGGAGTTCCATGTACCGCATAACACTTACCTGCAAGTGGCTGTGGAACTCGGCTTGGTGGGGCTGGCGCTGTTTTTTGCCATGTTTTTTTTCGCTCTCCTCAACCTGTCCCGCTTACGCCGAGCCGCCAAAAAATCCGGCGATGCTTTCATGTACTCGATTTCAACCGCCCTGGGCAATGGATTGATCGGTTTCGCCATTGCCGCGTTCTTTCTTTCCGGGATGCATGCAAGAGTCTTCTGGTTCAGCATTTTCCTGTCCACCTGTTTGCCGGCTTACCTCGCCAAGGCACCGGTCAAGACGGCAGGCGCTGGCGCGAATTTAGAAACGCGCGCCGAAGAGCGCGAGCATGCGCCGGCCACTACGGCGGAGCAGCAACCAACCGCGGTGGAGGCCGCGCGGGAGGAACAAAGGACTACGAAGATCGCCGATGATATTGAACTTCGGGTCGATCAGTTGAGGATTCACTGAGGATGGCGAATGCCTCCAATGCGTCTCGGCAGAACGCATCCCGCACTTGCGAACAGTCATGCCCGGTGAAGGAAAGTGGCAATACGGCGCGCCAGCGCCTCGCGCCGGAGCTCTCGATCCTGCTATGGGCCGGCATCGCCCTGATGTTCGTGGGGATCACGATTGCGGTCATCCTGACTCGCAGCCCTTGGTGGGATGAAGGTCAGTTAGCTGATCCCGCCCATACTCTCGCCCAATTCGGCTACCTCGGATCGAAGATCATGAGCGGGAAAGGCCACCCGATCATACGCGAACTGGTAGCTTACGACCGCTACACGTTTTGGACTTTGCCGCTGTATCTGGTGGTCTTGGCGGGTTGGATTAAGCTGGTAGGGTTCTCGTTCGTGTCGATTCGACTGCTGTCGGCGCTTTGCGGAGCCGGGTTAATTTGCGCCGGAGCTTCACTCACCAGGCATTTGACTGGTTCAAGGCTGAGCGGCATGCTGGCGGCTCTTTTCTTGGCGACGGATTATACCGTGGTACTAAGCGCCGCCACTGCGCGCATGGATATCATGGTCGCGGCGTTGGGGTTCGGGGGGATTGCGGCGTACGTCGCATTGCGGGAAAGGAGTATCCGGGTTGCGGCCTTCGTTGGTGGATTCCTGACGGCAGCGGCGTGCTTTGCCCATCCAGTGGGAGCGTTGCACGCGGGCGGTCTTTTGCTCACCGCCATCTTTCTTGACCGCAAGCGTCTAAAGTGGACGGATTTCGCATTGGCTGCGGTTCCATACCTGATTTTCGCGGCTCTGTGGGGGCTCTACATTGCCCAAGCTCCCGACATCTTCTGGTCACAGATTCACGCGCACGCCAGTTACAGGTTGCGTGGGCTTTCCTCGCCGGTGCGTGCCATTCTAAGCGACTCCGTGATGCGGTATGTGACCTACTTCACCCCGCAGGGTCGAGGCGCCCAGTTGAAGCTCGGCATTTTACTGATCTACTGGGCCGGGATTCTCTCGGCCGCCTTCGTGCCTGCCCTGCGGCGCGCGCGCGGGGTTTTGCTATTGTTGTTGCTTTCCGGCCTCTATTACGTGGAACTCGCGCTGTTGGATGGTTCGCGATTCCCGCATTACATGGTTCATGTGATCGCGATGTGGGCGCTGTTGCTGGCCGCGGTTGCGGGATTCGCCATTTCCAAGAAGCTCGTTCCAGCGCCGATGCTGAGCGTGGTTCTGTGCGGCTTCGTTTTGCTGCAGATTTCCGGGCACGTCATCAAGATCCGACAGAATACATACCGCAATGAATACCTGCCCACCATCGCATTTGTGCTGAATCATTCGAACCGACAAACGCTGGTGATGGGCCCTTCGCAGCTACAGTTCGGATTGAACGACCGTAAATTGGTGGACGACGCCCGGCTCGGCGGGCTCACTGGCCTCTCGCCGGACATCATTGTGCTCGACCAGTTCCACCG
>PMWW01000111.1 GCA_003165795.1 Acidobacteriaceae bacterium | reverse complement strand
ATCACCAAGGCCATGAAAATGGTTGCGGCGGCCAAGCTGCGCCGTGCCCAGGAGCGTGCGCTGGCATCGCGAACCTACGCGAAAATGCTGGCCAACGTTTTGACCTCGACGGTCAGCCGCACTGAGCTGATGGATCCCAAGACCGGCGAGCCGCTGAATCCGCTCTTGGCGATGCGTCCCGAGAACAACATTCTGCTGGTGCTGGTGACCGGCGACCGCGGCCTGGCGGGCGCGTTCAATTCCAACGTGCTGAAGGCGGCAACCAAGTTTCTGGAGTATTTCAAAGGCAAGAACATCGACATTGTGGCCGTCGGGCGTAAGGGGCGCGATTTTCTGCGCCGGCGCTATCCTGTCGGCAAGGCTGGAGAGGCGACCCGCGCGGGCGAGATCCAGGTTGTGAGCGAGCACCTGAACCTGCTGGCCAAAGTGGATTACGAAGCGGTGTCGGAAATTGCCGACCGTATCGCCAAGGCCTACAAGGACGAGCAGATCGATTCGGTTTACCTGATCTTCAACGAGTTCAAGTCGGTGATTTCGCAGCGCCTGATCGCGCAACGAATTCTGCCGGTGCAGGAGATGGGCCAGCGTGAAGTTGCGTTGTCGGAAGAATTGAGCTTGGAAGCCAGGGAACGCATGGGCGAAGCCGCCCGTACGGCCGGCATCAGCCTTAAGGAGCCCGAGCCGACCGAATTAGAGAGGGAGGCTGCGAAGTTCGCCACCGCACCGGTGGACTACATTTACGAGCAGCCGCCCGCGGAGCTGTTTGCCGGCTTACTGCCGCGATACGTGGCATTTCAGATTTTTCAGGGCATGCTGGAGTCGGTGGCCGCCGAGAACGCAGCCCGCATGACCGCGATGGATTCAGCAACCAACAACGCCAATGACGTGATCGATTCGCTGACGCTGACCATGAACCGGGCGCGGCAGGCGGCGATCACCAAAGAGATCATCGAGATCGTCAGCGGTGCGGCAGCGTTGGCGTAAGAAGCCATCAGCTGTCAGCTTTCAGCCAAGGCGGCCGGGCGTTGTAGCGATCGCAGGCGAGGTTTCTTGCTGATGGCTGATAGCCGACGGCTGACAGCTTAGACCGAAGAGCGGAATTCATATGGCAGAAAACATCGGACACATTATTCAGATCGCAGGTCCCGCGGTGGACGTGCAATTTTCCTCGGCGGCGCTGCCGCCCATCTACTCGGCGCTGCGCGTCACCAGTGATGGTTTCAACGTGCCCACGCCCATCGACGTCATCCTGGAAGTGGAGCAGCAGTTGGGTGAAGGCCGCGTGCGCTGCGTCGCTATGGAGCCTACCGAAGGCATGGTGCGCGGTATGAAGGCCATCGACCTTGGCGGACCCATCACCGTGCCCGTTGGCCGCGAAACCTTGGGCCGCGTGCTCAACGTTATCGGCAATCCGGTGGACAAGCTGGGGCCGATCAATGCCGCCAAGCGCAATCCCATCCATCGCCAGGCGCCGGCATTCGACGAGCAGTCCACCTCGATGGAGATGTTCGAAACCGGCGTAAAGGTCATCGACCTGATCCAGCCCTTCTTGAAGGGCGGCAAGATCGGACTGTTCGGCGGCGCTGGCGTGGGCAAGACCGTCGTCATCATGGAACTGATCAATAACGTCGCCTTGAAGCATGGCGGCTTCTCGGTGTTTGCCGGAGTGGGCGAGCGCACGCGCGAAGGCAATGACTTGTGGCTGGAAATGCAGGAGTCGGGCGTGGTCAACATTAAAGAGCCTTCGAAGTCGAAGGCGGCGTTGATCTATGGCCAGATGACCGAGCCTCCCGGAGCGCGTCTGCGCGTGGCCTTGACCGCGCTGACCGTCGCTGAGTATTTCCGCGACGAAGAAGGTTCGGACACGCTGTTGTTTATCGACAATATTTTCCGCTTTACCCAGGCAGGTTCGGAAGTGTCCACGCTGCTGGGCCGCATGCCGTCCGCCGTGGGATACCAACCCAACCTGGCAACCGAAATGGGCGAGTTGCAAGAGCGTATCACGTCAACCAAGAAAGGCTCGGTGACTTCGGTGCAGGCTATCTACGTGCCTGCCGACGACTTGACCGATCCTGCTCCGGCGACCACGTTCGCTCACTTGGACGCGACCACCGTGCTTTCGCGCCAGATTTCAGAACTGGGCATTTATCCCGCCGTCGATCCGCTGGCTTCCACCTCGCGCATTCTCGATCCGCGCGTGGTCGGTGAAGGTCACTACAACACGGCGCAGTCGGTGAAGCGCGTGCTGCAAAGCTACAAGGACCTGCAAGACATCATCGCCATTCTGGGTATTGATGAGCTCAGCGAAGACCAGAAGCTCACGGTGTCGCGCGCCCGCAAGATCCAGAAGTTCCTCTCGCAGCCGTTCTTCGTGGCCGAGCAGTTCACCGGCCTGAAGGGACGCTACGTGAAGATCGACGACACCGTGCACAGCTTCCAGGAGATTGTTGACGGCAAGCACGACGATATCCCGGAGCAGGCGTTCTACATGAAGGGCGACATCAACGAAGTGCTGGAAGAGGCCGAGAAGATGAAGGCGCAAGCATAATCTGCCATGGCTGACACGCTGCATTTGCAAATCATCACGCCGGATAAACTGCTGGTACGCGAGGACGTCGACACCGTGCAGATACCCGGAAAGAACGGCTATCTCGGCATTCTGCCGGGGCACGCGCCGCTCATCACCGAGCTGATGATTGGCGAGATCAGCTATACCCAGGGTGGAACCACGCAGTACCTTGCCGTAGCCTGGGGCTTTGCTGAGGTTCTGTCCGACAAGGTGACGATTCTAGCGGACACCGCCGAACGCTCCGAAGATATCGACGTGCAACGCGCGCAGGAAGCCAAGGCGAAAGCCGATGAAGCGCTTCGCCAAGCCGCTCCCGATCTGGACTATGCCGCGGTGCAATACGCCCAGCGTCGCGCCGAGGTGCGGCTGGAAGTCGCGGCTCGCGCGGGACACGCGACAACCGCGCACTAAGAGGCTACTGAATTAGGGAAGTTTTGGCTTCTTGCATCTTTTGCTATTCTAAGGGCGTCAAAGCAGGACGGAACGCGATCATGGGCGTTATAGAGGATGTTCGATCGGCTTTGCAGGACTTCGTAGCCCCGGAGCTTCATGAGCTGCGCGCTCGGATTGATGCTCTGGAAGAACAGCAGAAGCAGTTCCGCGCCGACGTGGACAAGCGCTTTGATCATGTTGACAGGCGGTTTGATTCTGTGGACAAGCGCTTCGAGAAACTAGAAGACAAGCTTTCCAATATGCGCGACGAGATCCTCACGGAAATCCGCCGCACCGCAACCATTTACGATCTCACGGTTCGCGTAGCGAAGCTCGAAGCTGAACGGCGCCCGGCACATTAACGGAAATATTCTGGCCCTAAAGTTCTGATTGTTGCCGCGCCGGAAAGGACATCCGGCGCGGCTTTGTTTTGCGATCAGGCCGAGACCGTCTTCGGTTGCGGAGCGACGAAGCGAATCGCCTTGGCCAGCAGGATGGTCTCGATGCCGCGCAAGCTTTCCAGCACGGGCTCTTTGATTTCCCCGTCCACTTGTACTACCGCGATTGCCGATGCCTCCTGCCCATTCCGGCCGCGGCCGAGCGAGAAGTTGGCGATGTTGACGTTGTGCTGTCCCAGCACCGTTCCCACGCGGCCGATGACGCCGGGCACATCGAGATTGCGCAGGTAGATGACATTGCCTGCCAGCGGCGCCTCCACATGAATGCCGTCAATTTCCAGCAGCCTTGGCAAGCCGCCGGGCTGAACGCAACCGGCCACCGTGTTTTCCTGCTGACCCGTCTTGAAGGTCATGCGTAGCACGTTGGCAGCGGTGCCGCCCGCGTCGTGCGTCTTCTTGCGCTCGGTGAGGCGGATGCCCCGCTCCTCGGCGATTGACGCTGCATTCACCAGGTTCGCCCGCTCATGAGCATGCGCGATCTGGTTGAGTGCGCCGGCCACGGCGGCATTGCGGATGAGCGCAGTCTTCCAGTCGGCGATTTCGCCGCTGTAGCTGAGGCCCATCTCTTCCACGCCGCCCTCGCAAGACTGCGCCAGGAACGTTCCTAGACGCTCGCCCAGCACAATGTACGGCAGCATCTCCTGGTACTCTTCCTCGCTGATCGAAGGCACGTTGACGGCGTTCTGGATGACGCCCTTTGTCAGGTACTCGCGGACCTGCAGCGCGATCTGCACGCCGACGGCTTCCTGCGCCTCGTGAGTAGAACCCGCGATGTGCGGCGTCAGAATAACGTTGGCCATGGTAGCCAGCGGAGAATCCTTCAGCGGCTCGTTGCTGTAGACATCGAGCGCCGCGCCGCCTAGTTGTCCGGACTGCAGGGCCTCGATCACCGCAGGATCGTTCAGCAACTCGCCGCGGGCGCAATTGACCAGGCGGACACCCTTCTTCATCTTGCGCAGGGAGTCGGCGTTGATCATGCCTTGCGTCTGCGGCGTCAAACCGACATGCAGGGTGATGTAGTCAGACTGCGCGTAGACCTCGTCGAGCGTCGCTAGCGTTATGTTCAGTTGCTGGGCAAGACTCGGAGCGACGTAGGGATCGTGCGCAATGACCTTCATGCCGAAGGCGAGGGCGCGGCGCGACACTTCGACGCCGACACGGCCCAAGCCGACGATGCCCAGCGTTTTGCCGCGAAGCTCGGTGCCTTGCAGCGTCTTCTTCTCCCATTTGCCGGAGTGCATAGTTGTGTCGGCGCGCACCATGTGGCGCGCCATGGCCAGCATGAGGGCGAAAGTGTGCTCGGCGACGGCGACAGCATTGCCGCCGGGCGTGTTCATCACCACGATGCCACGCTTGGTGGCGGCATCCAGATCGACATTGTCGACGCCCACGCCGGCGCGTCCGATCACGCGCAGCTTGGGGGCCTTGTCCATCATGGCCGCATCGACGAACGTGGCCGAGCGGACCAGTATGGCATCTGCATCGGTCAGTTGACCGGCAAGCGCCTCTTTGTCGGGGGAAACAACCGTCCAGTCGCCGAAGATGGCGGACGCGGAAGGAGAGATCTTGTCAGCAACAACGATTTTCATACGCTAGCCGCCTCGGCGAATTGTCCGGCAAAGACTTCCTGCACGGCGCGCACGCCTGCGCCCAGTTCGAACTTGTGGGATGGAGCAACCTTCAGCAGCACGTGCTCCAGTGCGCCGATCACGCCGATGGCGTCGAGGTAGTCGTAGTAGCCGAGATGGGCGATGCGGAAGAGCTTGCCCTTCATCTCGCCCTGGCCGTTGGCGACGACCATGGCAAAGCGCTCGCGGAATTCCTTCACCATGGCGCTGGAATCCACGCCGGCGGGCGCCAGTATAGCGGTGACAGCGGCGGCAGGACAAGTAGGCGCGAAGAGCTTCAGGCCGAGGGCCTGAGCCCCGGCCCGCACCATGGCAGCCGAAGTTTCCGCATTGTGGATCAAAGCATCGCGTCCGTCGGCAAGGTTGCCGTTTCCGGCGCGGCGAATGTAGTCCAGAGACGCGGCCAGTCCGGCGATGAGCGCGGTTGCCGGAGTGAAGGCCGACTCGCCCTTGGTCTGCGATTTGCGCTCCTTGCGCAGATCGAAATAATAGCGCGGCTGCTTGGCCGTCTCCATGCGTTGCCAGGCACGCTCGCTCACGCTGAGATAGGCGAGTCCCGGTGGGATCATGACCGCCTTCTGCGAGCCGCCGATAAGGATGTCGATTCCCCAATCGTCCACTTCAAAGTGCGTGGTACCCAGGCCGGTGATGGCGTCGACCACAAATAGCGCGTCGGTACCTTTCAGCAGCGCGGCGATGGCCTTCACATCGTGACGTGCGCCGGTAGAAGTTTCCGTCGCCTGCATGTACAGCACACGCGCGCCATCGAGCTTAGACTTGATTGTGCCCAGATCGAAGGTCTGCCCGTAAGGCACCTCGATCAGTTCGATCTGGCAGTTGAAGGCCTTGGCCAGATCGCGCCAGCGCTCGCCAAACTTTCCGGCGGTGAGCACCACAACTTTTTCGCCGGGAGAAGTGAGGTTGGAAACCGCGGCTTCCATGGCGCCGCTTCCGGAAGAGGCGAGAATGAGAACGTCATTCTTGGTGCCAATGAAGGTCTTGAGATCGGAAAGGGTGCGAGTGAAAATCTCGCGGAATTCAGCTGTGCGGTGATGCATGTCCGCGGCGGCAATGGCATTTTGAGCGGCTGGAAGAAGAGGAGTTGGACCGGGAGTAAACAGCCGTGTCTTGCGTAGCATAGGGTACCTCTGCAGGTTGATTGCCGGCGCAGAACTTCGCCAGCTTCTTAACTATAGGCTTTCGCGGCGGAGCAGGCCACCCCCAGTTGGCGGTAGTCTGGTGCTCCGAATCACCAATCAATGTGACCCGCTGCCCTATAATTACGCCATGAGCCTGACCGAACGTGTGCAAAAAGACCTGGTGGATGCCATGCGCAAGAAGGAAGAGCTGCGGCTGTCGACCGTGCGCATGATGAAAGCCGCGTTGCAGAACAAGCGAATCGACAAACGCGCCGACCTCGACGAAAAGGAAGAGCTGCAGGTGCTCAGCACCATGATCAAGCAGCGCAAGGATTCCATCGAGCAGTTCGAGAAGGGCAATCGGCCCGAACTGGCAATGAAAGAAGCCGAAGAGATCACGATCATCGAAGCTTACATGCCCAAGGCGGTGGGCGAAGAGGAAATCGTGGCGACGGTGCGCGCTGTCATCGCCGAGATGGGCTCTCCCACAATGAAGGACATGGGGACGGTGATGAAGAACGTGATGGCGAAGTTCGGCGGGGCGCGAGTTGATGGGAAGGTTGTGAGTGAGGCGGTGAAGAAGCAGCTGGCAGGCAGCAATTAGCACTCCGCACTCAGCGAGGCCATCAGTGTGTGGAGCTTGAAGCGCGAGGATTTCACCAAGGTAGTCGGGGAGGCGTTGGACTCTCTGCCGGCTGAGTTTCGTCGCCGCATTCGCAATGTTGCGGTTCTCGTCGAGGATTTGCCTCCAGACCAGCCGGCACCCAAGCGTGGCCAGCCAACGGTGTTGCGTCTGGGGCTGTTCCATGGCGTACCGATGACCAGGAAGAGCGTCTTTGGCCTAGCTGGAGGACCTGATTATGTGGTGCTCTACCAGAAAAACATTGAGGCAGTCTGCTCCAGCGAAGCCGAAGTGCGCCACCAGATCCGGCAGACGGTCATCCACGAGATGGGACACTATTTCGGGATGAGCGAGGAGCAACTGAGAGATGTCTAGTGTCGTGAGTGAGAATTCATCCGCAAGCCGATGACTGCATTAACGGATCGCAACCGCAGATCCCTCCGCTTCGCTTCGGCCGGGATGACAAACAGGGACAGAAACTTGGTGGCCGATTACAGGGAATGCCCGTTCTGTAACGGGGACCCGGCTCAGAAATCAACTTCTTCGGGACCGGAAGGGTCAGCGTAAGAGATCTGCCGTCCCTACGGGACTCGGTTCAAGTTTCCAAGCTACCCAGGACTCCGCCTGACCACCCCAATTCGCGCAAAGGCGGCGCGAATCGGGGACCCCGGTTGCGGCTCCGTCCTGGGCTAACAGCGGAGCCGCCCTACGGGCTGGATTTTCGATTGTTGTATCCCGATCGCGGAGACCAGATTGAGTTGCCGCACCACTCTCGACTCTGCTGACGGCTGATAGCTGACAGCTGCGTCCTCCCGAATGTTGTAATCTGAAATCAGCCGTCATGTCGTACCAACGCACAGTAGAGCAGCTCTATGCGCTCGGGCACGAGCTAACCAACACGCCTTCGCACAAGTTCGACCTGGCCTACGTCCGCGAGATGCTGGAGGCGCTGGGCCATCCTGAGCGGCGTTTTGCCAGCGTGCTGATCGCGGGGACCAACGGCAAAGGCTCGACCGCGGCGACGCTGTCGTCGATCCTGCACGTCGCCGGATACAAGGCCGCACTCTACAGTTCGCCGCACCTGCTGCGCATTAACGAGCGCATCCGGGTGGACGGCGAGGCGATTTCCGACCCGGAGTTCGGCGAGATCCACGACCGCGTGGAACGCACGGCGCAGCAGCTTCTGCACTCCGGCAAGCTGCCCTGGCATCCCAGTTTCTTCGAGATGCTCACCGTGATGGCGTTCGAATACTTCGCCAGCATGGCAGTCGAGATCGCCGTGCTGGAAGTGGGTATGGGCGGGCGTCTGGACGCGACCAACGTAGTCGAACCGCTGATTTCGGTGATTGCCGACATCTCGCTCGATCATCAGAAATATCTGGGCGATACCATCGCCGAGATCGCAGGCGAAAAGGCGGGCATCATTCGCAAGAACGGGGTGGTGGTGACGCTGCCGCAACATCCGCAAGCTAATGACGTGATCGGGCATGCCATCGAGGCAAACGGCGCGCGCGGAGTAAGCGCTGCCAAGTATGTGCCCCCGGTGTCGCCGGGAGCCGCTGCCTATCTTGCGGGACGGGCGGTCGCCGTGCTGGGGCGAAGCCGGTATCCGCTGGCGGTGATGGACGAGGAGATTGAGGTGGATTCGCCGCTGGCGGGGCGGCACCAGCTGCGCAACATCGCGTTGGCGATCGCGACAGCGGAGGAAATCAGTCATTTCGGGTTCAAGGTCGCGCCGAAGCAGATCGAGCAAGGGATTCGCCAGACGCATTGGCCGGGACGCTTCCAGGTGCTGCCGCCGTCGGCAGCGACGCAGCAGAGAGAAATGGTGCTCGACGTGGCGCACAATCCCGCCGGGGCCTGGGCGCTACGCTCGACTCTGTCTGAAACTTTTGCCGGGCGCGAATTGACCATCGTGTTCGCGGCGTTGCGGGACAAGGCAATTCAGGAGATCGCGGAAATCCTGTTCCCTATTGCCGACCAGGTGGTGGTGACCCAGGTTGGCAATCCGCGGTCAGCGACAACCGCGGAACTGCTGCAAGCTGCTTCGCGAACCGGGGCCGTGTTGTTCGCGGAGGATACAGTTCCGGCGGCCCTGGCTCGATCGCGGGCGGTCAGCAGGCCAGAAGGATTGATCGTGGTGACCGGATCGATTTTCCTGATTGGCGAGACCATGAGCGACATGGGGATTGCGGCGTGAAAGTTCCGTAAGATTGCAGCCGCCCGGAGGCGGAAGTACCTAATCGGACAATGAAAAACGGTGCGCAACAAATCGAAAGGCAAACATCAAGACCAGGTTCGTGGTTGAGTCGGCTGCGTTCCTATGGTTGGTTCGTGCCCGTCATATACCTGTATACATTTGTTCTGGGCACGCTGTCGTTGTGGTTTTCGTTGTTCGACCGCGATGGCCGGGTGCAGCACTGGTTCGCGCGCACGTGGTCACACCTTATCCTGAAGACGGTCGGCATTAGGGTCCACGTCGCTGGGCTGGAACACATCGATTCGTCGCAAGCGGCCGTTTACGCGCCCAATCATCTGTCGGCCGTCGACATTCCTGTGCTCTATGCGTCGTTGCCGGTGCAGTTTCGCATCATGGCAAAGAAGCAACTGTTCCGGTATCCATTTCTGGGATGGCACTTGAAGCGTTCGGGACAGATCCCGATTGATCCCGATGACGCGCACGCGTCGCTGCGCAGCTTGAACCGCGCCAGCGACTCCTTGCGCAAAGGGACGCCGCTGGTCGTCTTTCCGGAGGGTGGACGCTCGGCAACCGGACGACTACAGGAGTTTCTGGGCGGGGCATTTTATGTTGCGATTAGGGCACAAGCCCCGATCGTACCCATGGCCCTCATCGGCACCTATGAGGTGCTGCCCATGAACAGCTTCCACCTGGTCCCGGGCCACGTCGATCTGTTGATTGGGAAACCGATTTCAACCACCGGGATGCGGGTGCGCGATAGGGACAAACTGGGGGCGCAGGTGCGGCAGGCGCTCCTGGAGCTGTATGATTCACGCGTGAAGGGTTTGGCCCCGCTCAGCGCTAATGACGAGCGCCAGACCAAGCCAATGTTGACGCCGGAGTCGTAGCCTCGGCGACCGTGCATGAAACCTCGTATCGCCATTCCGGTGCCCAATTCGAAGCGGCCGCTCTACGTCGGCATCGCCCTGCCGCAGTATGAGCGGGCAATACGCAATGCTGGAGGCATGCCGGTCATCATCGAAGTGAATGCCACTTCATCGGAGATTGCGCAGGCGGTCAAGTCGTGTGACGGCGTGCTACTGCCCGGCAGCCCGGCTGATGTGGACCCCGAGAAGTATGGCGCCACGCGTCATCTTGACACGGCACCTGCCGATCCCTTACGCGACAATACCGACGAATTGCTTTTGCAGGATGCTTACAATATGCGCAAGCCGGTCTTTGGCATTTGCTACGGACTGCAGTCGCTTAATGTGTGGCGCACCGGAACGCTGACTCAGCAGATGCCGCAAGGTGTCAACCACAAGGCCGGGCGGAGCGTGGGCCAGGCGCATCGCGTGCAGATCGATCCCGAATCGAAGCTGGCGGCAATCCTGCGCGACGCGGGCGCGCTGCCGGACAGCCGCGAGCTGGTGATGCCGGTAAACTCCAGCCATCACCAGGCGCCCGAAACGCTGGGCGATGGCCTGCGGCTGGTGGCGTGGTGTCCCGAGGACGGCGTCAGAGAGGCAGTAGAGGGGACCGCGCCGGACCAGTTTGTGCTGGGCGTGCAGTGGCATCCGGAGCGCAGCTACGACAGCGATGAGGCATCGCGCGCTATGTTCCAGGCCTTCGTGCGAGCGGCGTTCGAGTGGCACCAGCAACTGGCGAAGAAGCAGCAGGACTTCGAGTCGGTCGGAAGAAAGAGTTGATTTACCACTGGGACACAGAGACACCGAGGAATCCTTCGGCTTTTAGCTCCTAGCTTTTGGTAATTGAGAAATCTTATGCACTCCGCGCTTGCTAAGGGCTAATGGCTACGAGGTAAGAGCCCATTACCTTTTCTCGTTTTCTCTGTGTCTCCGCGCCTCTGTGGTTAGTTCCTCGTTTGGCGATGAGCCGCGTCTTCGAGTACTCTGATNNCATCCTTAAGGATTTTCATGCCATCGATCTTGAACGGCGTGCCGCCATCACCGAAGCCGAGACGCTGAAAGCCCAGCGCAACAAGGCATCGGAAGAAATCGCACAGCTCAAGAAGAACAAGCAGGACGCCACCGCGCTTATCGATGCGACCAAGGACATGCGCGAGAAAATCTCCGCAGCCGAGAAGGTCGCCGAGGAGGCGGACGCGAGGTTGCGCAACATCTTAACTGGGATTCCCAATCTGCCGGACGACAGCGTTCCGGTCGGCAAGAGCGAGGCCGACAACGTTGAAGTTCGCCGCTGGGGAACGCTGCCACAATTCGACTTCACTCCCAAGCCGCACTGGGAGCTGGGAGAGCATCTCGGCATACTCGACCTGGAACGCGCGGCCAAGCTGACCGGCGCACGCTTCGCTGTGTACTGGGACTTGGGTGCAAAGCTGGAGCGCGCGCTGATAAACTTCATGCTCGACTTGCACACGCGTGAACACGGTTATACCGAAGTGCTGCCGCCGTTCCTGGTCAACGCCGATTCGATGTATGGTACTGGACAGCTGCCCAAGTTCGAGGCCGATTTGTTCAAGGTGCCGCACGGCGACAAGACTCTTTACCTGATCCCCACGGCCGAAGTTCCGGTGACCAATCTCTATCGCGACGAAACCCTCGATGGCGCTCGGCTGCCGATCTCGCTTACCGCTTACACCCCGTGCTTCCGCAGCGAGGCCGGATCGTATGGCAAAGATGTCCGTGGCATCATCCGGCAGCATCAGTTCCAGAAGGTCGAACTGGTGAAGTTTACCCGGCCAGAACAGTCGTGGGAAGAGCATGAGAAGCTCACGCGCAATGCGGAGACGGTGTTGCAGAAGCTCGGCCTGCATTATCGCGTGATGAATCTTTCGACCGCGGACCTGGGGCCGTCTTCGGCGAAGACCTACGATCTGGAAGTGTGGCTTCCCGGACAGCAGCTGTTTCGCGAAATTTCGTCGTGCTCGAATTACCTCGACTACCAGGCGCGACGGGCGAACATTCGCTATCGCCCCGAGGGCGGCAAGAAGACGGAATTGGTGCACACGCTGAACGGCAGTGGGCTCGCCATCGGGCGGACATGGGTTGCGATCGTAGAGAATTATCAGCAGGCCGACGGCAGCGTGCTGGTGCCTGAGGTGTTGCGGCCCTACATTGGCGCGGAACGAATTACGGCGAAGAAATTCTGAAACTCGAGTTTCGGGTTTCAAGCTGGCTAAACATTCTAGTGGTGACCAGCGAGATCCAGTCTCTTACGTTCTTGCGGCGTTGAAGGAAACGGAAACCAACGCTCGGCAGCCTTTAGAGGGTCACGGTGGCGAGTATTACCGTTGTTTTAGCTCCTGCCAAAGAAGCGGCTCGTTTCCGGCAACTATTGTGCTGGATGCTGGCTGGTCTTTAGCAGCTCATTGATGATGGTTACTAGTTCCTCCGGATTCACCGGCTTCTCCAGATAGAGGTCGGCGAGCGGCTCGGCAGCCTGAAAGGCTTCCGCCACATAGCCCGAGACGACGACCACTGGCATGGTGGAATGGGTCCTGGCCGCCTGCACAATAGACCGCCCATTGGCGTCGCCCAGACGCCAATCGGTGACCACCGCGTCGTACTCATTGTGTTGCAGCTTTTCGATAGCGTCGCGGGCGGAGGTTGAGGCAGTCACCTCATGCCCCGCTGCTTTGAGGATGGCACACTTCAAAGTCACGGTGCTCTGTTCGTCGTCCACGCAGAGGATCCTGGCCATATCTTTGCCTTTGGGCCGTCGGGAGAACCAGCGTCCCGCCGCTAAGCCGAGAGAGGATTGCGGCCCTGCCACTTCCAACTTGCCCGTTATTGTTCAGCAGGGTTGTCGTGATTGTCAAATCACCGGCCCTGGGGTTTGGCCCGCTGCAACTCGCGATAGGCTTCGCTCTTGGATAGTCCGAATTCTTTCGCCGCCTGTTTCAGCGCCGTTTTCTCCTCGAGTTTCTCGCTACCCATCAACTCCTTTATACGTTGCACGATTGTCTTGGTAGAGGGACGCGGCTGGGGACTTTCCTCTTCCTTGCCGATGAGTAGGGTAATTTCTCCGCGCACTTCGCCGCGGGCAGCAAGTTGTGCCCGCAGGTCCTCGGCCCGGCCGCGCAGGAATTCTTCGTGCAGCTTGGTAACTTCGCGCGCGACTACCACGTGGCGCTCGGGCCCGAGCACCTCTACGAGATCCTCCAAGGCTTCGACCATGCGATGCGGAGCTTCGTAGAAGATCTGCGTTCGTGGAGAATTGCGGATGGCTTCCAGCGCCGTGCGTCTTGCACCCGCCTTTGCCGGCAGAAATCCGCCAAAGCGAAAGGAGTCGGTCGGCAAGCCACTGGCCACCAACGCCGAGAGGAACGCCGACGCCCCCGGAATCGGCACCACACGAATGTGATGACGGATGGCAAGCGCAACCAGACGGTATCCGGGATCGCTGACGCCGGGCATGCCGGCATCGCTGACCATGGCGATGTTGTCGCCTTTCTCCAGATGAACGATCAGTTCGGCTGCCCTGGTCAGCTCATTGTGCTCGTGGTAGCTGATCGTGGGCTTTTCAATCCCGTAGTGGTTGAGCAACTTGGCGGTTTGCCGGGTATCTTCGCAGGCAATCAGGTCCACTTCCTTTAGCGTTCTCAGGCCGCGCAGAGTGATGTCTTCCAAATTGCCGATAGGCGTGCCAACCAAGTAAAGAGTACCCGGAATAGCGCGATCGTCGCCGCTATCGTTGTCGCGAGAGATCGGAAGCAGTTTTGCCACTTCGGGCAAGTGTACACCGCGCGGGCTGCCGTCCTGTCAACAGCCCAGGACACTCGTACCACCGCTCCAAATTTCGGCTAGCGCGGACTTCGTTGTGGTACAGGATTCTGGGCTGGCGGAGCCGACGGCTGAGTCATCCGGCGCTGCGCGTCACGGTCAATCTGGCGGCGAAGATCGCGGACCAGCATCGTCCACATCTGCGAATTAGTTCGCAGCAGTATCTGCAAATTCTGGTCACGGAGAAACTCGATTTCGCTGCTCATGTTGCTGTTTAGGCTGTCCATACGATCCAGATCGACACGCATTTGCGCCAAGTCGTCGCTCGATTGAGTCGTCGGCGGCTGGCCTGGAAGCTGCGCAGCGGCGCTTGCCGCAGGCTGTGCATTCTGGTTCCCAGCGCCCGATGGACTCGCCGGGTTCTGTCCCAGCAGCGCCGAACTAAACAAGAGTACAAAAGCAATTTGACGTATCAGCATGGTTCACCTCCTAAAATAACTGTTACTGAAGAAGCTCAAAATGTCAGCTTCGTCCGGTTCCGGGGCCAAAAAGACTGGGTCGCAACCCGTGTCGCCGCGCTGTGGCGCAGGTTAAGTTTCCCCCTTGACCGGGGCCTCAGGCCCCCGGTTAACATCATCCCGCCGCGTTGCGGCTGTTACGGCTACCATTACGCAGCTCTTGTTCCACCAGAAAATTGCGGTTGCGGTTGCGACACAGTCTCTAAATCCCCTTTTTCTTTACCTCCGCGTAGACGCTGGCCTGAAGGCCATCTCTACCTTTGCCAGTAATTCAGTATGATCGCAACAGACCTTTTTAGGAGACGTTCTGTGCATCGAATGACGCTTGGCAATTTTGAACTCACCGTCCTCTCGGACGGGGTCTACCGGATGGACGGCGGTGCCATGTTTGGCGTGATTCCCAAGACCATGTGGGAGAAGCGCATCAAACCGGACGAGCACAACAACATCCCTCTGGCGCTGAATTCCCTCCTGATACGAACCGGCGATCAGAATATTCTTGTCGAGACTGGCATCGGCAATAAACTCAGCGAAAAGAGCCAGGCCATCTACCAGAACCAGTCTCTGCTGATGAAGAGTTTCGAGGATGCCGGAGTGGCCCCTGACGAGATTGACATCGTCATTAATACGCATCTGCACTTCGACCATTGCGGCTGGAATACCTACTACAAAGACGGCAAGCCAATGCCAACCTTTCCCCGCGCCAAATATTACGTGCAGCAGGGCGAGCTACGGCATGCTCACGAGCAGCACGAGCGCGACCGCGTTAGCTATATGACCGACAACTACGATCCTCTGGTGAACAGCGGGCAGATGCAGCTACTGAAGGGCGATGCCGAAATCGCTCCCGGCATCTCGGTGAAGGTTTATCCCGGGCACACGCGCGATTTGCAGGCCGTCATTATTCGCAGTGGAGCGGAAGTGGCTGCCTACCCCAGCGATCTAGTGTCTGACGCCAAGCACCTCGATCCGACTTGGGTGCTGGGCTATGACCTTTATCCGCTGGAAAGTATAGCCAACAAGCATCGCTTCTATGACGTCGCCATTCCCGAGAACTGGGTGGTAGTTTTCACCCACGACCACGAACTACCTTGGGCCCATCTGGAGATAGGCGAAAAGGGACGGCCAGTAGCGCGTCCAATCAGGCGGAAGGTGGTTTGAAGGCCCGCGCTTAAGAGCTATTTACTCCGCGAGCTTTCAATCCTACGATGTGGGATAAAGACGGAGGAGAGGCGATGAGCAAGAAGAGTAAGAAAAAAGACAAGAAGAAGAGCAAGCGCAAGGAAGAACAGAGTACGCCGGCGGCAGCCTCCTCGGATAAGAACGAAGCCGGGCTCGATCTGCGTTCGGTTGAGATACCGCCCCGTCCCAAACCCATGAAGCCGGCTGACATTCGCTCGTTGCGCGAAACCCTGAATGCCAGCCAGGCACTGTTTGCGCGTCTGCTGAACGTCAGCTCCAACGCGGTGGAAAGCTGGGAGCAAGGGATACGCGAGCCGCGTCAGGCCACGCTTAAGCTACTGTACATCGCGCGTAAGAACCCGAACGCCCTGCTCAATTGAAGCGCTTCGATTCGCAAAACCTCGCCTTACTGTCCGGCGAGGTTTTGTGCAATAGGGCCCGCAACCGGTAGCTCAAACCGCGACCCCTGCGCCGCCTTAATCATGCACACGATCCAGAGGATGAACGACAGCAGGCTCAACGCACTGAGCAACGCGATGCCGATGCCCAGGCTGCCCCAGCCGGCATACCCATAGTGGCTGTAGCTGCCGAAGAACCATCCGAACCCGAAGACCAGGCTGAGCACGATGCGGATGACGTGCAGCCCGCCAAACGTGACGATGGATTGCGCGGCATGGAAGCGCACGTAGGGCCGCTTGTCGATGAGGAAGAAGATGATGCCGGTGAGCCAGCCCAAGACGTAGCTCAAGCATGCAGCGGTGTTCTCTGACATGCCGGAGCCCGCTGTGACCGGAGGCGGTTGCCACGATGGCGGCGGGGCAGGGATTGCCGGCTGCGGCTGGCCGCACGTTGGACAGAACTGCGCACTGGCTGAAAGTTCAGCTCCGCACTTCGTGCAATGAGGCATCGAACCCTCCCAGAAGACAGCACGCCATGCTACACCAAATTACTAGGCTTGGGTCTGGGTTTGTAATGATAACGATTCGCAGGAATGAACACCGGTCGACTAGGCCAAAATAGCTTCCGTCGGATTTCCCTGAGTCTCCGGCGCGATCGAAGCGTTGTCGATCCTCCCGCTGAGCAGGGTCTGGAAGAAGCGGTCTACCGCGTCGAGGATTTCGGCTGCGTTCTTCGACTCATACACTGCTTTGCGCAGTTGCGCTCCGTGCGGGACACCGTGAGTGAACCACGAGGCAAACTGTTTCATTTTGCCTTCGGCTCCGCCTACCTTCTCGTCCACCAGCATGGCGAAGTAGGTACGGATCATTTCGTAGCGGTCGGCATCGCTGGGCAAGTCGTAGGATCCGGTGCGGGTGTACTGCTCGATCTGGCGAAAGATCCAGGGATTCGAGGCGGCGCTGCGGCCGATCATGACGGCGTCGCAGCCGGTTTGCGCAACCATAGCCGCGGCGTCCTCGGGCGAGCGGACATCGCCGTTGCCGATCACGGGAATCGTGACCGCGTCCTTCACCGCGGCAATCCATTCCCAATGCGCCTGTCCACTGTAGCCTTGCTCTCGGGTACGGGCGTGCAGCGCGACCCCGGCCAAGCCGCACTCCTCGGCCATCTTGGCCAAGTTGACGTGTACGATTTCCTTGTCGCTCCAACCCGCGCGGAACTTTACGGTAAACGGCACCGTCACCGCCGCTCGCACCGACTCAAAGATATTTCTGATGAGCGGCAGATCGCGCAGCAGCCCCGA
>PMWW01000113.1 GCA_003165795.1 Acidobacteriaceae bacterium | reverse complement strand
ACACAAGGAAACTTACATCACCGGAGTAGCCCCACCGTCTGATCGTCGATCTCGTTGCTATTCTCAAGGTAACTAGATAAGCTGCTCACTTCATCGTTGGCGCAGGAGGAACGTGATGTTCTCTGCTTCAGGTCGGATTGCTTGGTACTTCCTAACGGCCACGCTGCTGATTGTCTTCGCGAGCGCGGCGTCCGCCAAGCAGGACGGGGCGAAACCCGACGAAGCACGACTGAAACCTGCCTATCGCTTCGCGCGCGGCGGCTGGATCTACGTTCACCTTGAAGGCTCGCCGGCCGACATCGGCTATCAGCACGGTTATCTGCTGGCGCCCGAGATCGAAGACGGTTTCAAAACCGTGCAACTGCAAGACACCCACCGCACCCAGCGCGACTGGAATTTCTATCGGGCTACGGCGCAGAACATACTCTGGCCGCACATTGAAGTTGAATATCAGCAGGAATTGCAAGGCATCGCCGATGGCCTGCAAGCCCATGGTTCTACGCTGGAGTTGTGGGATGTAGTCGCCCTAAACGCGATGGAAGAAGTCCCCGACTATTACGTTCCCTGGCTGAACAAGCAGGAGAAACAGGCGCACGCTCCTCACCTGAAAGCGCCGGGAAATTGCAGCGCCTTCGTCGCCACCGGCGCATGGACGAAAGATCACAGTCCGGTGATCGCGCACAGCAACTGGACCGACATTGCAACCGGCACCCGCTGGACCATCATCTTCGACATTGTTCCGACGAACGGCTATCACATGCTGATGGACGGCTTTCCGGGAATCATCGTCAGCGACGACGATTTCGGCATCAACTCGGCGGGACTAATGGTGACCGAGACCACCATCACCGGCTTCGCGCTGTTCGATCCCAAGGGCAAGCCGGAATTCGTGCGCGCCCGCAAGGCGCTGCAGTATGCCAAATCCATCGACGAATATGTGCAGATCATGCTCGACGGTAATAACGGCGGCTACGCCAATGACTGGCTGCTGGCCGACAATAGCACCGGCGAAATTGCGCGTTTTGAAATTGGTCTCAAGATGCACCGGGTGTGGCGCACCAAGAACGGCTACTTTGTCGGCGCGAACTTCCCCAGCGATCCGGCATTCATGAAGGCTGAAACCGACTTCAACCCCAATGTCATGTCCAGCTCGCCTAATGCCCGACACAAGCGCTGGGAAGAAATCATGCCGGCAAACAAGGGGCAGATCGACGTCGAACTGGGCAAGAAATTCCTGGCCGATCACTTTGACGCCTACGAAGGCAAGGAGGACCGCAACTTCCGCGGTCTGTGTGGACACGGAGAGAGTTCGCCGACCGGCGAGCCAGCCTGGGGCGATCCGCCCTACAACCCAAGTGGCGCTGTCACCGCGCAAGCCGCCGACAGCACGATGACCAGGAACATGACGCTACAGGCGCGGGCGGGACATCCTTGCGGTGAAGATTTTATCGCCGAGAAGTTTCTGAAGGAGCACCCCGAGTTCGACTGGCAGCGCCCCATCTTGAAGGACATGAAGGGCAATCCCTGGACCGAGTTTAAGACAAGCGATAAGCAGTAAGGGCCAGAGAAAATTACCGAGCAATGATCCTGAAACTTATGTGTTGCAACAAGCATCTCTTGGAAGCATGGCGGAGAACGGCAGAAAGGCCTTTCCGCCGCCGATTCTTGCTGCGGCTTCGCCCATCGGAGCTGGACCATCCGTGGCGGCGTTCCGCTGATCGAGGAGGATATTTTGCGTAAGCTTTTTTCTACCCCCAACGATCTCACCCTCACGGTTGTGCGCCTGGTGCTGGGCATCGTGTTTTTCGCGCACGGCGCGCAGAAGATGCTGGGCTGGTTCGGCGGCTACGGCTTCCACGGCACCATGGGCTTCTTTACCCAGCAGATGGGAATCCCGGCGCCCCTGGCTTTTTTGGCGATTTGCGCTGAATTCTTCGGCGGCCTGGGATTGATCTTCGGCTTGCTCACCCGCATCGCGGCGTTCGGCATCATCGTGAATATGCTGGTCGCGATTATCACGGTGCATCACGTCAACGGCCTCTTCATGAACTGGTTCGGCAATCAGAAGGGCGAAGGTTACGAGTACCACTTGCTGGCGATTGCGCTGGGACTGGTACTGCTGATCAAGGGCGCGGGTGCATTATCGCTGGACCGGCTGCTGGCGGGCTCGGAGAAGTAGCGAAAGCGGTCTAAGACCGCCTTTGGTCATACTCGAATCTCAATGTCGGCGTGCTGTTTCGCGGTAAACCGATCGATCTGCTGGATGACCTCGGCGCCTACACGGAACCGCTCAGGGACGATTTCAATTCTGGCGACGAGTTGGTTGTGCTCTTCTTCTTCGAAAAGAATGACCCCAATTCTTCCTAGTCCGTCGTCAGAATACAAGATAGGTTCCTGCAGCTTGAACTGGCCAGGATTCACGATGGCAACGTACTTGTAGTGGGCAGGGAGCAGCATTAGCGGTGTGAGGGACTGCATAGCTGCATTGATTCCGACCATCACTTCAACGACGTGGATGTCGCCGGCTCCAGCGCGATCAACCGCAAGAACATCGATTCGCCGCTTCCTCGTCGGCCAGGCGGCGTCAAAGAAAATCTTCGGCACGATCAGCCGTCTGGCGAGCAGGTCGGCGACGGCGTTCTTGCCGCGAGCCTCAAGTTGGTCTTGGCTAAGAATATTCCTGTACACGCAATACCTCTTTAAAGCTGCTATAGGCCCACGCTTGGAAGCGTTCGGCTTTGTCTCTGGCCACAGCGGTATCGGTAAATCGCCTGTCTCCGTATGATATCGCGGTCTTGTTGGTCAGAAGCCACTTCAAATGTACGATTCCCAGAGTATCGATGCGGTTCGACCGGCATATCCGCTCCAGGTCTGACACGGTTTGCACATGGCTTTCATATCTCGATCTTTTCCCGGTCGACCCTACCTGAATAGCATCGTTGAGCGAGATAGCGCAGTGAACCGCGAGCAGAGCAACTGCGGCATCATACGCCTCCAGGTCGTCGGCCAAAAGCAACATCGCGTTGCGGAGACGCTCCGACCGGCGAATGTGAACCTCGGTGCGGGTTGGATCAAGGTTCTTCAATCCACTAATAAACCCTATCTCGAAAAGAAGAGCCCCTGCCGCAGCGGAGGCTCCTGGTAAATCCCGGTCCCAAGCTTATTGCTTGGCGGTTTCGGCCTTGGCGGTCTCGGCCTTGGCTGCTTCCGCTTTGCCTGCATCGGACTTGGCATACTTGCGGCGGAAGCGCTCGACGCGGCCCGCTGTGTCCATCAGCTTCTGTTTGCCGGTAAAGAACGGGTGGCAATTGGAGCAAATTTCCACGTTGATGTCGCCCTTGTGGGTCGAACGGGTCATAAAAGCGTTGCCGCACGCACAATGCACGCGCACTTGATCATAAGCCGGATGGATAGCTGCCTTCATAGGAACTCCTGACTCGCTTGTCGCAAAGCATCAATTTTACCGGAAACTGCATGATCGCAGCAAACGCGGGGCAAGCGAAAACGATTGTTCTAGGTTTGATTCCGCAACCTGCCCAAACGACTCAGGGCAGGACTTGGGGAGAATCTTGCCGCTTAGCTACCGTATCCCGGGCCCCTTGCATCGCTCAACAGGGAACAATGCACCGCTGTCGACCGGCTTTTCAATTTAGCTCAGCCGGAGGCTTGCGCGGCCACGGTCCCGATGTGGAAATGCTAGCGGCAGAGCTTTCGTCCTGCCGCTGATCGCAAACGCTGGGCTGAGGCGGGTCCCGTTATTTCCGGTTGACGGCTTTCTTTAGCTCGATACCCGGGGTGAATTTGGCGACCTTTCGTGCCGCGATCTTGATGACGCCTCCGGTTTGCGGATTGCGACCGTTGCGCGCCTTGCGCTGCGATACCGAAAAGGTACCGAAGCCGACCAGGGTCACGCGATCGCCTTTCTTTAGCGCGCTGGTGACTGCGTCGATAATGGTGTCAATGGCGCCCCCAGAGGCGGTTTTACTGATCCCGTGGGCGGCCGCGATCTTCTCAACCAGATCCCCTTTGTTCATGCTCGCTCCTCGCCAGGTGGGTAACTGTGGAGCGAGTATTTACTTGCGAATCCGGCCGGATGTCAAGCAAGAAAGTGAGTNNAGTGATCGATGCATTCCTCAAAACGGATCGAACTCCCCGTTCCGCACCATTCCCTCCGCGATCTGGCGCGCTACCTTGAACTGCTCCGGATTGCCGAAAGCGTCTTTGGGCGGATTTGCCAGCAGCTTTTCCAGCTCCTCGTCAAAGATGCACGAGATGAACTCCGGCGTGTGCGCCGCAGCCTTGCCGCTCTCGTCGACGATCGGCACCGTGGGATAGTGTTTCATCCGCTGCGCAATCATGACGCGATAAATGCGATCGGTGGCCAGGTCTTCCATGAAGCCATCGAGCAAGCTTGCACCGTTGCCGTTTCAGCACGCATTGCGAAGCGCTCTAACCGCTCAGGCGGCGCGCTCTATAGTTAAGAGTTACTATGGAAATCACCCCGGAGGCGCAGATGATCCGTGAAGATGTTCTCCAGCAATTCCCAGACTTGTTCGGAACCAAGAAGGTGAATGGTCGAGACGTCGACGTCGAAGCTACGATTGCGACGCTGACCCGCGAACTGCGTCCTGCCTTTGCCGAGGTCCTGAACGCCCGCCGCGCACTGCTCCAGAGCTCCGAGCCCGTGCGTGGGAAATACGCCTGGCCGAAGTGGGACGAGTCATTCGAGGATCCGGTTGCCGCGCGCTCTTGGACATTTCGGAACATCGTTCAGGGCTTGATCGATAATTTTCTTGATCGTGAGAGTGAATGGCGCTGGCGTCTTAACGACGAAGTACCCATCCCCGCCGACGTCCATCCGTTGCAAAATCCCGGGCTGGAGCTTACCGGTCCCTGGCATCCTCCGGACATGGCCTTCAATGCGCTGAATAGCGCCGCGCCCATGAACATGCCGGATTTCGAAGACGCCTCGCCCTCGCACTTCCAGCCCTACGGCATGCCCAAGAACCAGCCGGTTGGGACATTTGCGGCCCTGCAGAACGCCAAGGAGATTCTCGAAGGCCGCTGGGCCGCTAAGCCGTACGAAGTGGTGAAGAAGGCCGGCAACCGCGCGTACAAAATCAATAAGCCGCCGGAGCAGTGGCCGACGCGACTGGTTCGCCCGCCCAGCATCCATGTGCTGTATGAGCACATCGCGGTTAATGACGAACCTGTCCCCGGGCTGATTGCGGTGCTCGTTCTCTGGGTGCTCAACAACTACGACGCGCTGAAGCGCACCGGCACCGGCGTCTATTTCTACATCCCCAAAATGCAGACGCCCCGCGAGGCGCTCATCGTGGAGAAATTGCTGGCGCGGATAGAAGGCATGATCGGAGTCCCCGCCGGCACGTTGAAGATCAAAATTCTGTATGAGGAAGGCAATGGCGGCCGCTATCTGCCGGCGATCGCTTGGGTTTTCCGCCGCCGGCTGCTGGGCACCAACGTAGGCCGCTGGGACTATCTCGGCAGCCTCATCGAGATGTGGAAAGACGACCCCAACGGCGTGTTTCCCGATCCCCAAACCATCGGCATGGCCTCGGCGAACATGATCGCCTACCAGCGTTACAACGCGCTCATGATGCTCATGGCGGGCATGAAGCACGGCGAACTCACGCAGGGCGCGCCCATCGGTGGAATGGCGGCGGTCATGATGTATCAGCCCAGCGATATCTATGGCCGCTCGCGGTATAACCCGGTCGCGATGCGCGCGATCGTGGTGGACAAGCTGCGCGAGCGGTTGTTGGGACTGATGTTTGTGCCCGACAGTCCCACTGCGGCCAGCCTGCAAGTCACGCTCGACGACATTCTGACTGGTCGCGTCCAAGGACGGCTCTATGACGCGTATCGCCAAAGCTGGGTCGCCAGTCCTGAGCCCACGTATGTGGCTGCGGGAAATCGGCCGCTGCAGGCGCCCTTGGCGGAATTGCAGGCAATGCTGGATGCGCCGCGCGAAACGGTGGACGCGAACGGCAACGCTGTGCCCACCGTCGCCAGTGGCCTGGCCGAGTCAGAGCAGGCGCTGCTGGAATCGTGCGGCTTGTTGAACCCACAGGGCAAGATCACTCCAGCTATCATCAGCAGGCAAGCGCTGGACACGCCGGAAAAGCTCCTGTCGCAGGAGCGTTGGGATGCCATCTACGGCGTGCCCAAAGGCGACGTCACGATCGAGCATATTCAGCATGCGTTCTACATGGCCGCGAACTACGGTTTCCAGATCCTCAACGGTAACTTCGCTGCGGCCATCGACGACTACGAGCTCAAGCAGCGCTTTATGAACGACCTGGCCACCTATCGCATCGACATTTCGTGGCTGTGGACGCTGCTCCGCCATCAAGCCGTCATCACCAAGGAGGGTTATCTCCAGCGAACTGCGCTGACGGAAGACGGTGTCGTGCTGGCGCCGAGCACCGAGAGGGTGAAGGCGGGGACGCACTTCACCAAAGAGCTCTTCCAGAAGGTGTGGGACTATCACAACGAATGGACTGCGGAGTTCTTCGCGGAGCTGGACCGGCGCGGCGACCCGGGACGCTTTGACCGTGGCAAAGCGCCGGTCATTATGGCGCTGCTGAAGCGGCAACTGCTTTCGCCAAAATACATCCAGCACAGCGCGCGCGTGCTCTTTGTGGTGGCGCAGGCCGGCAACGAGGAGCGCGAGCAAATCCTGGAGGCCATCTTCGATCTTTCGCGCGAGGAAATCGTGAAGCGGGTCCGGGCAGGCGCCATCAAGCCCGCCGCCCTGGCCACACATGATTATGTTTATGACATTCTCCCCGTGGGGAAGGAGCGGCTCGACGGCGCGCAGAGCGATTAAACAGTTGCTCTTCGCGTTCGACGAGTATTCGCGGGCAGATTTCCACAGTCCCCCACTGATTCTTGCGTAGTTTTGGAGAATCAGTGCAAATCTGTGCCTAGCTCAATTGCATCTCCTGCGACTTGGCATTACATTTCAATTCGTGACCACGACACCCGAGACGTGCCCCATCTGCGGCGGCACAGGATGGCAGACCATCGAGCGCGGCAAGGAGCGCGAAGTGGTGCGCTGCGAGTGTCGCGTCAAAGACCGCGGCGAGCGCCTGCTGGCGGCAGCGCGCATCCCGGCGCGCTATGAACACTGCGAACTGAGCAATTTTCAGTACGACAGCGCTGATAAGCGGCTGAAGAGCGTCATCGAAGCGCGCACTTTTGCCGGCCGGTTCGTCGAAGAATACCCGGTGGACAAAACGGGCCTGTTGTTCGTTGGCACCGTCGGAGTCGGCAAGACGCATCTGGCGGTTGGCATTATTAAGGACCTAATTCGCGAAAAGGGCATCCACTGCCTGTTTTGCGACTATCGCGAGCTGCTGAAGTCAATCCAAAACTCCTACAGTCCCTCGGTGCAGGCGACCGAGATGGAGATCCTTCGTCCCGTGTTCGAAAGCGAGGTGCTGGTGATCGACGAACTCGGCGCGGTACGCAGCACGGAGTGGGTCTTCGACACGGTTAACTATCTGCTCAATAGCCGCTACAACGACAACCAGACGACCATCATCACCACCAATTTCCCTGATGGCGAAGAGACGGACGCAGAGATTAACAATCTGCGCAGCCCATCGGAGGCGGAGCGCGCGGCCCGGCGCGAGACGCTAGGCGACCGCATCGGCGAACGCATGCGCTCACGACTGCATGAAATGTGCAAAAAGGTAGAGATCGAAGGTCCCGACTTCCGCCAGCACTCGAAGCAGGCACAATTCCAGCGCATGTCCGCACCGAACCGGCTGTCGCTGCGGAACAGCAAGCGAGAGCCGTAGTCGAAGGGAGCGGGCGGGTTTCCGTGCTGCGAATCGCCGATCGCGGGTCGGCCTTTCCAGCCTTACATAGCGAAAGGAGATCGATCATGAGAGCAGACATCGTGCCTGGTTCGGTATTCCCCGATTATGAGTTGAGTGACCACCCCGCGACTCGCCGCAAACTTTCGGAATTGCAGGGGCAGCATCCCATGGTCCTAGTGCTCAGCCGGGGAGGCTTCTGTCCGAAAGACCGGCGTCAGGCAGAGCTCTTGGTTCAGCTTCATCGCGAGCTGGAGGTTTCCTATTGCCGGCTCGTCACCATCAGCACCGACAGTTTGTCGGAAACCAACGAATATCGCACCGGCGTCGGCGCACACTGGACGTTCCTGCGGATGCAGGACGCATCATTCAGAAGGACCTCGATATCGCCGAGTACACGGATGCGGAGCACAATCCTATGATCCCCCACACGATTATTCTTGAGCCGGGACTTGTCGTGTTCAAAATCTATAACGGCTATTGGTTTCTAGCTAGGACGACCCACCAACGAAGAATTGCGACAAGACCTGCGAGCCGTAACCATGAGATGTCGCCCCGATTGGGATATCACTATCGCCGATCAGAAGGCGGCGTGGGCGCGTGGGGAGAAAGACCGCTTCCACCCTTACGGGAAGAGTTACGCAAAGGTGTTTGGCGAGCAGGACTAAAGCCCGACAGTGCAGCTCGTGCTAGCCGAGCCGGCTGTCGCTGCGCAACAGCAAACGCAGCGAGCCGTGACCGCAACATCCTTTTTCGCCCGGTGAATTTAATGATCGCAATAGTTGATATTGTTACCGTCTAAGAATCACGACCAAGTCTGTTAGGGAGGCCAACGAAATGTCCGATGACCGCCCCGTCAATCCGCCACCAGCGGCTACAACGCGAGCCCGCTGGAGCGTTGCCCCCTTCTTTCTGGTTGACAATGTGGTGACCACCGCCAACTTCTACCGCGACCACCTGGGCTTCGACTATGAGCGCTTCTGGGGCGATCCGCCATGCTTCTGCATGGTTCATCGCGCCGGCATCACGATCATGCTCAGCCGAGCCGGCAACGCCGGTGTGATACGTCCGAATCGCCTGATCGACCCGAGCGGCGACGCCTGGGACGCGTACGTGTGGGTTGATGATGCCGACGAGCTGTATGAGGAGTTCAAGGGCAAAGGGGTGAAGATCGCCCGGAACATTTGCGATAAGCCCTACGGCTGTCGCGACTTCGACATTGAGGATTGCAACGGGTACAGGCTCTGCTTCGGACACGATATTGAAAAGTGGGCTATGGAAGCAAAGTGGAATCCTTTGCGGTCTCAGGCAATCCAACCATAAACGCTCAGTGCCCCACTCATTTGTGATTTTCGATCCGCGCACGTTATGTCTCCCACACATTCCCAAACGAAGGGAATGTATGGCGCAACCGGCACCTTACTTCCTCTGCTACCTACCCTAACTTCTTCTCGAACAGGCGGCTTGGTTATAGTCAAGAAAAAGGGACTTGGATGGCGAGCCCTTGTGGTGGTAGGCTGAGCCGTTCGCCCATCGGGGCGCGAAGCCATCCGATGAGCGATGAAACAGAGTTCCTATAACGTTGAAGCAACTCAAGTGAGTGTTGCACAAGCGCAGTCATGGTTTGAGATCGCATACTATATTTCCGGTATTGCTCTCGTTTTGGTTGCGGCATTGGGGTTGCGCCAAATAACCGTACTAAAAAAAACATGCGAATACGGAATCAACGTGCCGCAAAGGAAAAGGCTATCGAGTACAGCAGCCGCTACTTGAATGATTATTCGTCATTAAACGGCGCGTGGTTTGACTATAGGAAGAAACACTCATTGCCAAGCTATGAAGGTCCAATTGGTGACTTTACTCTCAAATCTGTACCGCCGAAGTACAAAGCTCCGCTGATGGCCCGCTGGGGTTCGTTGGCGTGGGGGCAATCTATTAACGAACTCGCGGCGATTGCAGCCGCGTTCACGTCTGGTGTTGCCGACGAGGAAGAGGGCTTTAAAAGCCGATTGTTGACCTTTACCGGATTTGGAAGCCTCGCCTAAAAGCTGCGGAGTTGCACGGCCAGCGTTGCAGGATAGACGCCGAACTTTCCCAACAACCCCAGACCCTGATTAAGCCAATCGGTAGCGAATAGCCGAGTTCACGCGTACTCGCTCACCGATCCATAACCTCGCAGTGAATATACTGAGTCGCACCGGGCAAAGTGGAATGGAAACCCTGTTGCGATCCAAGTAAAATTAGGACTCCCAAGAACGCAAAGACAACTCCGCGGAGGACCCTATGCCTGATTCCGTCGCCGATTATCCGTACGAGACCCGCCTGAACATTCTGCATCAACCGCTAGAAGTCATCGACGAGAAGGCACTCGCCGACTCGTGCGAATACAAGTGGTTTAACCAGACACTCTGCAAGGTCAATGAATCGGTGGTGCGCGTGGCCATCATCGAAGGCGAATATCACTGGCACAAGCACGACCAGGACGACGAGTTCTTCTATGTGGTGGAGGGCAAACTGATCATCGACCTGGAAGATCGCAGCGTGGAACTTTCTCCGCGGCAGGGTCTGGTTGTCCCCAAAGGAATTGTCCACCGCACCCGGGCGCCGCAGCGGACCGTGATCCTGATGGTCGAAAATGCGGGGATCATTCCAACCGGCAATTAAGTTTGCGACGTGCAGGGCAGGTTATGGATAGTCCTTAAACAGATCCCAAGTGGGCCAATCGGTTCGGGTGCGCACCATGGGCCCGATGATCTTGCGGTTGATGTCAGGCATGTTGGTTGCCGTGTGGGAGTTGAACAACAGCACGTATCCCACTCCGTTGGAGTGCGACGAATAGGTCGTAATGGTGCCGATGGTGAAGTCGCCACCCTTTTCCCAACTGGCATTTTGCATGGTGCAGCCGTTCGGACCGCCTGACTCGGGAGGACACCACACCGTGTCCCAGCCGTCGGTCCAGTAGGCGAACTTGCCGGCGAATTTCGGATTGGCTGGCCGCGACACCATCAGCGTCATGGTCGGCGGCTCCAGCGGATTCGGCTGGGGAATCCCGTTGCGCAGGCTGGCTTGCACGTGCGCCAGGTCGATGATGCTCGCCGTCCATCCCCCAGCCGGCCCAATCTGCGGCCTCAGCATGTCGAGACAGCAACTCCGGTTCTGGCCATCGGGCAGCACTCGGTAGTAGTTGACTTCGTTGGGCAGCAACTTGTCATAGAGCAAGACGTGGGCACTGGTGGCGCCCATGGGATGCAAAACGTTTTGTTCCATCCATTTTGCGTAAGGTGTCCCGGTCACCTGCTGGATGACTTGCCCAAGGATGTTGAAATTGAAGTTGGAATAGGAATAGCAAGCGCCGGGGGTAAAGTTCAACCGATGGCTGATGCCAAATTGAATTACCTGAGCACGGGTCGGCACGCTGCGCATATGCAGCGCCTTCTGGGCCCGCTCCGGGGAAGACCAATCGCCGCTGCCGTGCGTCATGACGCCGCAGGCGTCTACGTCTACGGCCTGCTGCTTGTCGATCCAGCCGCCCGACATCTGCATGAGGTCTTGCACGGTGATGTCGTAGATACGCTGGTCGAGCTGGCAGCCTGAGCACTTGATGGGGTTGAGGTGGAGAATGGGCTGCGAGCAGGAACCAGAGTCCGTGCTCGGCGATGGACTGTTCGGTCGCGCGAAGACTTTCTGCTCCATGCAGAGCTTCTTCTCCTGGATGAGTTTGAGGATCCCGATGCCGGTGAACGATTTCGAAATGCTGGCCAGGCGAAAGACCGACGTCGGCTGAATGGGCTGCTTGGCCTCTTCATTGGCCCAGCCGAAACCGCGGGCGTAGACCAGGCGCCCGTCCTTGACGAAGGCGATGGCCGCGCCCGGTATGTGGTCGTCTTGAATGACCTTGACGACAGCGCGTTCGAATTCCTCAAAGCCGGGGACGGCCTTGCCGGTGATCGGCACAGCGCTTGCTGACTCTGGCATGTTTTGCGCCGGCGCAGAGATCGCCGGCAACGAGATCGCCAGCGCGAAGAAGAATGCGGCGCGCACCATCCTCATAGCGAGACTCCCACGGGCCAAGAGCCCGGAACTCCGGTGGTAAGTTGGAACAGTTCCCATACTATACACTCCGCGCTAACGACGAAGCGGATCAGCCGCGGGGTCGCTCCGCGTAAGATAATTACTTGATTCTTGCGCGAGGCACGCTCTGAGCAACTCTACTCCCATCATTACGGTGAATCACCGCGGCGCGGCGCGGCTGCGAGCCGGACACCCGTGGGTCTACCGCTCCGATCTCGTGCCGCCTGCGGAAGCTGCAGACGGCTCGTTGGTGCAGGTTCGCGATGAGCGCGGCCGACGGCTGGGATCGGCCCTCTACAGCAGCGCGTCGCAGATCGCCATTCGCCTGCTGAGCACCGATGAAATCAGCGACAATGCTTTGCCCGTCCTGGTGCGCGAACGTATCAACCAGGCGGTGCAGGTTCGGCAATGCCTAACGCGCGACACCGATTCGTTCCGCGTGATCTTCAGCGAGGCTGACCTGCTGCCTGGCCTGATCGTGGACAAGTACAACGACATTCTCGCGGTGCAGGCTGTGACCCAGGCTTTGGATCGCGAAGATCTGCGCCAGATCGTCGTCGAGTCGCTGACCGCGCATTTTCCCGGCGCCAGTCTGATCGAGCGGATCGACCCGCACATCCGCGAACTGGAGCAGTTGCCGCCACGCGAATCGCGACTGCTGCTGGGCGATCGCTCGAGCACCATCTTCGCACTGAACGGCGTGCAGTTTCACTTTGACGGGCTAAGCGGGCAGAAGACCGGAGCGTTTCTGGATCAGCGGGAGAATTACGCCGCCGCAGCGCGTTATGCTCACGGCGCGGCGCTCGACGTCTTCACCTACCAAGGCGGCTTCGCTCTGCATCTAGCGCGCGTGTGCGCCAGCGTGGCTGGTGTCGATGCCTCGCGTCCCGCGCTGGAGATCGCCGAGCAGAACGAGCAGCTCAATCGCGCCCAGCACGGCTGCAGCGAGATCGAGTGGATCGAAGCCAACGCCTTCGACCTGCTGAAAGACTACGCCACCGCCGGCCGGCAGTACGACACCATCGTCCTGGACCCGCCGGCCTTCGCCAAGACCAAGCGCACCGTGCCCACCGCGCTGCGCGGCTATAAGGAGCTGAACTTGCGCGCCCTGAAGATGCTTCGCCCTGGAGGCATACTAGTCAGCTGCTCGTGCTCGTTCCACGTCAGCGAGGCGGAGTTTGTCGGGATGTTAGGAGCGGCCGCCGCTGACACCGGGCGCCAGGTCCGCATTCTGGAGAAACGCGGGGCGGCGATGGACCATCCTGTCCTGCTGAACGTCCCAGAGACGGCTTACCTGAAGTGCGTGATCTGCCAGACAGAACCCTGAGGAACTGCAACCCGGACCGTCCGATTTTCGACGGCGTCCGTGGGTTTTCAGGTAATCCAAGGCAGTGCAGAACGAAGCGAATGGAACGTATGCAACGGTCGCCTTCTTGGTATCGGCAACGGGCTGTTCCATAAACCCTCCATGGAGATGTCAGAAGAATTGCCTGTTCCGTCAAGGTGGTAATAGCGATTACTTTCTTGACCCTGCTTCGCGGTATTAGGAAAATGCCGCTATGAGCAAATGTGGCCGTTTGAAGGCTGGCAGTCGAGTCAGGTTACGGAGTTCGGCGGAGCAGAAATAGTCCGGCGAGTGGTAGCGGTGCGTCAGAATGTCATGCATGTGGGTTGTGAGGAAGAGTGACGGCGCTCCCGAGTCGGTAACGTCGAGCCGGCCTGTATCGGGTTTAGAATGTCAGATATAGTCGATGGAAACAAGCGTGAAGACCGACAAAGGCCGAGTCGATGCCGTACCGGACACGGTTCCTCGCGACGAGTTCAACCGCATCTTGGGGAACCTAGTTAACGCCGATCCTGTGAAGCGCAAGGATGCACGCACAGGCGAGAAGAAAAAGCAGGGGAAGATAATACCGCCTAAGCCTCAGACGGATTCGGATCAGCGATAAGCTGCTTGCATTCCATCGTGTCGGTTGTCAGCAGCCGGCCCACGATCTGCTCAAAGCGATCTGGCACCTTGCGCAAATAGAATCGCGTCTCAAATTCGGCCAAGTAGCGGGGTAAATGCTTTATCGAAACTCGATAGAAGCTGCCCAGTTTGCCAAGAGAATGAGGGTAGGGGACACGCTATTTCGCAGAACGGCGCAGGAAATGGCGGATCCTCCAAAGGGTCGGCGCTGCTGACCGCTGCGTCCGAATTGCCTCGCGCTTCCGGGGTGTGATACCTTCCGCTCGTCCCCTGTGAGTGGTGGAGGAATCCGATGATAGGTCTCATCATTCTCATTGTCATACTCGCCGTGATCGCGTTGGCGCTAATCGGTATTTACAACAGCCTGGTGCAACTTAGGGTACGCGCCGACAACGCCTGGGCCGACATCGATGTGCAACTGAAGCGGCGTTATGACTTGATCCCGAATCTGGTGGAGACGGTAAAGGGTTACGCCGCGCACGAGAAGGGCACGTTCGAGAACATCGCCAAGTACCGCAGCGCAGCGATGTCGGCGAGCACGCCGGCGGAAAAGAGCGAGGCGGAAGGCCAGTTGACTTACGCGCTGCGCGGACTGCTGGCGGTGGCGGAGGCGTATCCGCAATTGCGCGCGTCGGAGCAGTTCCAGTCGCTGCAGGGCTCTTTAACCGGGTTGGAAGACGCGATCCAGAATGCGCGGCGTTACTACAACGCTGTGGTGCGCGACCTGAACACCAAGATCCAGACGTTTCCCACCAACATCGTGGCCGGAATGTTCCATATCCAGCAGCGGCAGTTCTTCGACATCACCGAGCCCCTGCAGCGTGAGCCGGTCGCGGTGAAGTTCTAAGGAGCAGCCGTTAGCAGTTAGCAATTAGCTTGTAACAAAGGCCGGGGCTGTCCAAAGATGGGCGCAAATCCGGAGCTGCTGAAACGGCGTTATCCGAAGTGCAGCCTGAACGAGTGGGTACGCTGTACTCCCATGGATTGTTTGAGGGTTGGTTTCGCAGGAGAGAAATTCAATGCGTATCTCGATGAGTGGCATCGTAGGGACCGCAGATCCCTCCGCTCCGGTCGGAATGACAAACATGAGTGGTGACCGGGATCCCTTGTCCGAGGAAGTCGAAATCACAACACCGGCAAGAAGTCGCTTATTCACCCCTGGTTTCTGTTTTTCCTAACTGCCAAATGCCAACTGCTAAATGCCGAATTCGTGACGCCGCGCTCATCCTGCTCTGCCTCATCATGGCCGTGCCGGCGTTCGCGCGCGACTGGCACATTGCGCGCTACCTCACCAGCATGACAGTGGCGCGCGACGGAACGGCGCAAGTGCTGGAGCATCTGGAGGTCGTCTTCGATGGCGAGTACCACGGCATCTATCGCGACATTCCCATCGAGTATCCCGGGCCGCACGGTTCCAACTACACCCTCTTTCTGACCGTCACTGGCGTCACCGACGGACACGGCCATAACCTGAAGTACGACTCCAGCGTGCGGAACGGCAGCCGTCACTTGAAAATTTATATTCCCGACGCGGTGAACGCCACCCGCACGGTCGACATCCGGTATGCCGTAACCAATGCGGTGCGCTGGTTCGACGACCACGACGAGCTCTACTGGAACGTGACCGGCAACGACTGGCCGGTGCCGATCGATACCGCGACGGCAACCATCGTCTTTCCCCAAGACGCCAAGGGCAACCTACGCGCACAGGCTTTTACCGGTGCGTACGGTTCGAGCGAGCAGGACGCGCTGGTGGTGGTGGGCGGCGACGTAGTACGAGCGACGACTAACGATTCTCTCGCCATGCGCGAGGGACTGACGGTGGACGTTTACATCAGCAAGGGAGTGCTGGTCCAGCCCAGCCGGCTGACGCAGGCGATGTGGTTCCTGCGCAGCAATCCCATTGTGCTGCTGCCGCTGTGGGCGTTCGTGGTGATGTTCTTTTTCTGGTGGACCAAGGGCCGCGATCCAAAGCCGGACATTTCCGTGGCGCCGATGTATGAGCCGCCGAAGGACATGACGCCGGCTGAAGTGGGGGCGCTGATGGACGACGCGGTGCATCCTCGTGACATTACCTCGACGCTGGTCGACTTGGCGGTCAAGGGCTATCTCAAGATCGAGGAGACGGAGTCGAAGGCGCTGTTGTTCTCGCATCGCGATTACACTTTCCACCTGCTGAAGCCTCAACCGGAGTGGGGAACGCTGGAGGCGCACGAACAACTGATGCTGAATCACATGTTCGCCGGTGGCGCGACACAGATACGACTGTCAGATTTGCGCAATCAGTTCTATGTGGCGATCCCGACACTGAAGGAAGATATTCTCGCCGAGCTGAAGGGCAAGGGAATGTATTCGGTCGATCCCGATTCGGCGCACGCCTATGTGCTAGCGGGCTTGGTGATTACCGCACTGCCGTTCGTCCTCGCGCAACTGCTGGGCTGGGGCTCGATGCTGGATTCGCCTGGACTGCTGATCGCCTCCGGCCTCATCGCCGTGGTTATCGTCTTCTTGTTCGCGCGCATTATGCCCGCGAAGTCGTTGAAGGGCGTGCACACCAAGGTCGAGATCCTGGGCTTCCAGGAGTTCATCAATCGGGTGGACGCCGACCGGCTGAAGCGCATGCCGCCCGACACATTCGAGAAGTTTCTGCCTTACGCGATGGCGCTGGGCATCGAGAACCGCTGGGCGAAGGCCTTCGAAGGCATCGCGCAAAATACCCCAACGTGGTACATCGGCCCCACACCGTATATCGGATTCAATCCCATTTTCTTTGCGGGATCGATGCACGCCATGGCGATGGACGCGCACCAGGCATTTGTGGCGGCGCCGCGGGCCAGCAGCA
>PMWW01000115.1 GCA_003165795.1 Acidobacteriaceae bacterium | reverse complement strand
CCGTCGGGCAATTTCACATGAATGGTTTCAGCCATGATGTATTCCAGTTGTCAGTGGCCAGTAGTCAGTTGCCAGTGGCCGGTTACGCGCCCCGATGACGCGATGCTGCCAAGACTGTGCTGTGGCAGAAATCGTCGTAGGAGCGGACCTCTGTTGCAAGTCGAGCAACACGAGCGATCTCTCGCAAACACTTTTCTTGCATTCTGTGACCTTCAGCCGAAATGAACGCGTCGCAGTAAGGCAGATAGATCGACATAAACAAATCGATCCGCCCCGCTCCGTACCTTTCCCGCTTGTGCCGGTCCGCAAGACTCCGGTCGAACCACACAAGCAAATACGCATAGGCAATTGCGCGGAACAGAGGACACTTCGTCATGAAGTCCCTCACCGTAGACTCTGAGGCATCGCCCAGGGCGGCGCGACTGTAGAGCCCCTGACCAAAACTCCAGAGCAGCCCGCCCTCGGATTCGACCATGGGCAGGACCTCCTGAAATCTGATGGGCGCAGTTTTGCCGTGACGCTGAACGACCTCCCTCAGCTTCGGACGAAGGTGCGACCACACACCCTCAAACTCTTCTTTCGCACGCTTGAGACTTTGAAATTGCTCCTCAGCGAGTGCGTCATCATTGATGAAGTTCCCACGCGCAATCTCTTGGGCGCAGCTGACCGAAGAAACGTTCACGGCCCTCCAGTCGAATCTCGTGGGATCTCGCTCATAAGCTGCAATCAAGAGCCGTAGGATCTCATTTTGGGGGAGTAAATAATCACCGGGGCCCGCCTGTGATTTCCTAACCCACTCGAAGATGGTTTTGCGCTTCGTCGAGTCCTGCGTGGCACAGACTTCCCCGATGCTCAAGTCTGTAGTTCTCATAAAGTAGCCAGCACGCACCGCCGCCAAGATGTCGTCAGAAGGGACACCATCTTGGAGCATTCTGTTGTAGACGCTGGTATCAAAAATCAACACTGGGCGATTTCCGATCATCCTCAGTAGTGTAACGGAAGAAACCGTGCAGAAGGCTTACCGAGATGTTCGCTGGCGGCGGGCGCGCACTTCCAGCACCGCCGACCCGATCAGCGCCATCGAGCCAGTCAGGATGGCCACGGGAATGGCCACGTGTCTGTAGGCGTTGGTCATATCGATCTTGCTACCGCTCATCATGCCATAAACCACCGTGCCGAGGATACCCAGAAACAGCCCTGCACCCATGCCTCCAGCAGTGAACAGCAGGGTGGTGAACAGCACCCGCACCGTCGAGGTGAAGGCGATGGACAACTTGCTGCGGCGCCTGGCGGGAGTGGTGATGGAGTAAGACACGGCTAGGAGTATTGTAGAGCCTATTGCATCATCTCTGGTAATCGTTTTGTGTGAGGACACGGCTTCAGCCATGCAGTAAGGAGTCAACGGCAATGTGGGCGTTCAGCCCTTGAGCACGATGCTGGCGTTCTCTGCGACCACAAGACCGTCAGCCACAGGGAAAAGCAATACTTTGATGGCGACATCTACACCAATACCGTCGAGAGCGCATTTAGCTTGCTCAAGCGCGGCATCATCGGTACTTGGCACAAAATCAGCGCCAAACATCTGCAAGCCTACCTTGACGAAATGTGCTTCCGTTCGACAACCGTAAGAATCCTTACCTTTTCCGCGACACGCTTCTAAAGATGCTGGAAGCGGAACATGTGGAATATAAGCAGTTAACTGCTGTGCTGACTAGCTTATCTTGGCATATATGCCTCGACCTTTAGCACTCTTATGTTCTGCTGATTCATAGACCTAAGCAATATCCCCGCAATCTGTCCGGGAAACATGGAGGTTTTATCACTGTGAATAACTATGACTCTCGAATTTGGATCGGCCTCGGACGGAAGCACTGTAGGGTTGGATCCCATAGACGCGCAGCCTTCGCAGTCATAAATAGACCCGGCAGTTGCGGTAAACGGTTTATCGCAAACAATCCTAAAGGCTGTGCTATTAAACGCTCTATCTACTTTGATTTCAACAAGTAGACCCGGATAAGTTCCCTCAGTGGGGTGCGCTGCTGGGTAGGCAGGAACGGCGGGGCGAGGATCAACCGTATATGTAACATTAGGTGGAGGAGGTGCGTAATTGTTTACAGTTGGATTACCGTTGATATCCCCACCAGCGCATATTCCGCCTGGACAATTTTGCTCGCCAGTCAGTTTATTGTTATTACCCTTTATGGTGTTTCCTACAATGTTGCCGTTTCTTGTAACTTGGCTGGTTGGCGTTGTGGCAAACCACTGTTTAAGAGTCTTAGCTAGCGGAAATGGCGGGGGTGGAGGAGTAGCCTTTACTAAAGGAACGGAGGCCTCCACACCGCCCGTTGGGGGCCAAACAAACCACCCAATCCCAATCGTTAGAACCCAAGCCAACATCAGTTTTAATAGAGTATGAGAACGGAGCCACCCGACGCCATATAAGCCAAAAGATAGGGTAATGGCGCCCAGCAATACGATCACGACTATGCTGCTGCGTACAAGGAGGCCATTGCCGATGATTAAGCCCAAGGCGCACGCCACGGCAGTCGTCCACGCCAATGGAATCCACAGAACCACGCGCCAGTTAGCCACCGCGCACACCTCCGCGTCATCGGGACCGCCCCGATACGGAGAGTTTGCCCCTTGGCTCGGATCGAGTAAAGGGGATAATCTTGACTAAAGTCGTGCTCTGACACATCCCATTGCCCTGATTACCCCATCAGGATTTTGTGAGGTGACTTCCAGGAAAACTTTGATCGAGTCACGGCGGAGTCCCTCAGCGGCTAAAGCCGCCCCTATACATGCACTATCCGGCACGGCTAAAGCCGTGCCCTTTCAAACCCCGCGGATGGATTCAAAACCTCAGTGGCTAAAGCCGAATTGAGTTTAGGGTGCTCACGGACGGCATGAAGGCCGTCCCCTTCGAGAAGCCGGACTCAATCAGAGTTTCCCTGGCGATCAGCATTTAGCATTTCTCTGGTTGCCCAAAGCTGGAGACCGGTGCGAGTTAATATAGCCATACAGTCGTTATGCCCGGGGAGCATCTTGCATGCAGACGTGTCAGTCATGCGGTACGGAGAGCGCGCAGGCAACGCCGTTTTGCGCCAATTGCGGAAAGCCGTTGGGCGAGCAGACTTCGGATCCATCGCGCGCGGAAGGTCCCACCATGGTGGCCACCTCGCCTGACGCTCCGGCATATCCGCCGCGCCGCAGAATTCCATCGTCCCGGCCGTCGTCGCATTCCTCGCGCGACGAAGGGCGCTTCGTCCCCGGCATGCTGGTCGCAGGGCGGTATCGCGTGATCGCGCTTCTCGGTCGCGGCGGCATGGGCGAAGTCTATCGCGCCGACGATTTGAGCCTGGGCCAGCAAGTCGCGCTCAAGTTCCTGCCCCAGGCCGCAACCGACGAGCGGACCCTCGAACGCTTTCGCAATGAGGTGCGCATCGCGCGGCGCATCTCGCATCCCAACGTGTGTCGCGTCTACGACATCGGCCAGGCCGACAATCAGATTTTTCTTTCGATGGAGTACGTAGACGGCGAAGACTTGTCGTCGTTGCTGCGCCGCATCGGCCGCCTGCCCTCGGACAAAGCGGTCGAGATCGCACGCAAGATCTGCGCTGGTCTGGCGGCAGCGCACGACAAGGGCGTGCTGCACCGCGATCTGAAGCCGGCCAACATCATGCTCGACGGCCGCGGGGAAATTCTGGTCATGGATTTTGGGCTGGCCGGATTGGCCCACGAAATCGAAGACGTACGCAGCGGAACTCCCGCGTACATGGCGCCGGAACAGTTGGCCGGCAAAGAGGTCACCACGCGCAGCGATATCTATGCCCTCGGACTCGTACTGTACGAGCTGTTCACCGGCAAAGCTGCGTTCGACGGTAAGACGCTGGAGGAGATTGTCCGGGTACGCCGCGACAGCACGCCTCACCGCCCGTCGGTGTTAGTTCGCGATCTCGATCCCGTAGTGGAGCGCGCCATCCTACACTGCCTGGAGGCCGAGCCCGAGAACCGGCCGTCATCAGCTTTGATGGTTGCGGCCGCGCTGCCCGGCGGAGATCCTCTGGCCGCGGCGCTTGCCGCCGGTGAGACGCCGTCGCCCCAAGTAGTCGCCGCCGCCGGCGAGACCACCGGGCTGCCGGTTCGGATTGCTCTTGGGGCGTTGACTGCCGCGCTGCTCGGCTTGCTCGCGTTTTACGTGTTGAGTGCGCGAGTCAGTGGCATCGCAAAACTCGAGCTGCCCTATTCTGCCGAGGTGCTGACCGAACGCGCTCGCGATGTGGTGCGGCAGGTGGGATACGCGGGCCAGCCGGTTGTCGACAGCGCCGGCGGCTTTTTCTACGAAGGCGAGTTGCTGGAACACCTGGATCACGCCGGAAGCACTCACCCGAACTGGGATGTAGTCCTGAAGAGTCGACCGTCGTTGCTGACCTACTGGCGCCGCCAAAGTCCGGACTATCTGGCGGCTACAGAGTTCAAGAGCAATCTAATGGTCCCGGGTATCGTCAACTTGGAAGATCCTCCTCCCATTCTGTCGGGAATGATTGCCGTGTCGCTCGATCCCGCAGGACGGTTGACTCGTTTCGCCGCCATCCCACCCCAGAGGGAAGAGTCATCGGGCGCGGCCAAGCCCTGCGATTGGAGTTTGCTGTTCAGCTTGGCTGGGCTGGACATGGCGCAATTTCACTCCGCCCAGCCCATCTGGAATTCCCTTGGCTCCTCCGACCAACGCGCCGCCTGGACGGGAGTATGGCCGGGGACGACGATGCCTTTGCGGGTGGAGGCCGCGGCGTTGCAGGGCAAGCCGGTGTTTTTCGAACTCATCAGTGAATGGACCAAACCCGATCGCATGGTGTCCTCGCAAAATAGCCCAGGCGGGAAGGCGCTGGAAATCGCGCTCGTCCTCTTCGTGTTGGTGCTGCTGAGCGGAGCGGCTTGGCTGGCCCGCCGCAACTACCTGCAACAGAAAAGCGATCCCCAAGGCGCCCTGCGATTGGGACTCTTGATCTTCGTGCTGCAAATGTCGGTATGGCTGTTCACCGGGCACTTCATGCCGAGCGTCGATTTGTTCGGTCTTTTCGTGCTCGCTACCAGCGGCGCGGTGTTCCTGGCAGCGGTCTTTTGCATTGTCTATCTCGCCATCGAACCCTACGTCCGCCGCCACTGGCCCCATGCCATCATTTCCTGGAGCCGGCTGATGGCTGGGCGTCTGCGCGATCCGCTGGTGGGCCGCGATCTCCTGTTCGGGGTCATTTTAGGGATTAGCTGGGCCATTGTCTTTACGCTGCAATACGTCGCGTTGAAACACATTGGCGCGGCGCCGGAGCTGGGCTCGCCCGATTTCCTGCTGGGTCCGCGGCAGGTCTTTGGCACTTGTCTTACCCACCTGGCCCAATCGGTGCAGGCCACGCTCGGCTTCTTCTTTCTCATGTTTGTCTTTCGCGTGGGGTTTCGCAATTCCTGGCTGGCCGCGCTCGGCTTCGTCGCTTTCTGGTCTTTCGCCGCAGCTTATGGGAGTCACCATTACTGGATTGTTATTCCCACGGTGGTGGCGATTTACGCTATTGCGGCCTTCGTGGTCCTACGATTCGGATTCATCGCTCTGGCAGTTGGCACCTTCACTGCCGACCTACTGGGCAGCATTCCCATCACCACTGATTTTTCCAGTTGGTACATTGGAAGCTCTGTCTTCGTCTTGTTTCTGGTGACCGCGATGGCTGTCTGGGGATGCTACTCCGCGCTGGCGGGACAAAAGCTGCTCAAAGAAAACCTCTTCGACTGAGCAGCCGGGAGCCAGGTAAACGGCCTCCCAGTAGCCAATCTTTCTTAAGCACTCTTCCTTTTTTCGGTGCAACCGGTGGCCTGCGACCGGCGGCGTCATTTTGGCCAAGCCGCGTTTATTACTACTAGCAACTGGTAGTAGTTGGCGAAACGGGTTACGTTGTGCTCTCGCTAACCATGTCCCGCGGCGTTGGCGTTGGGCCCAAACGCGGTGGAGGGTATTCATTCCATGCTCGACCGGCGACTGTATGTTGGCCCGAACTTCGCCACCGTGCCCTGTCCTGTCTGCGGCGGGATGTTCTCCAAGTGTGGGCTGCCGAACCATATTCGCCGCCACCAGAAATCCGTCGCCAACAAATCTCGCGGAGACGGCGCCAATAAGAGATCTCCAGCTTGGTGGGACGGTTGGAAAGAAGGCTACAAGCTGGGCATGCGTGAGGCGCGCCGGGAGCGCAAGAAATCGAATTCCAGCGCTGAGTCCCGATCGCCTAGGCACTCCTGAGTTAAACCAGTCTGCCCACCATGGGGATACAGACGGGTATCTATCGCCGCACTCCGCCGAAGCTTTCACCCTTTCATTCTTATTACCCCGGGCCGCTGGAGCGCCCACACTCGACTCTTTACCGGCCCGCAATACTTGTCGCCCGGTGGTTGCTACCCAGCGCAATTCTAACTAATTAGCGTCTCGCCTTACGTGGTCTCTGCTGGAGGCACCCACATCAACCGTGACAGCAACGGTAATTTTGAAGGCACCGAAAGCTGCTGGGACGGCAGCGGCGGCGGGCTCAGCTCAATGGAGCAGGCCCCCAGTTACCAGTTCATCATTACCAACCTCACCGGTCCAAAACGTGGCACACCCGATTTGGCTGCCGATGCCGATCCTGCCAGCGGCGTCGACGTCTATAGCACGACGGGATGCGGCGGTTGGTGTCAGGTCGGTGGAACCAGCGTCTCGTCGCCGGTGCTGGCTGGCATCGTCAACGCAGCGGGTAGCTTCATGCCCTCGACCAATGCCGAACTCACCAAGACTTATCTTGAGTACCAACGCCCCATACTGTGGAAGACGAACTTCTTCGATATCGTGACCGGCAACAACGGTGCCCGCGCCGAGTTTGGCTGGGACCTATGCACTGGTATCGGCAGTCCCAGAAAGCTGGCCGGATTGTAAACAGCGGGCCATAGACGTTTGCTAACTAACCTGTTCTACTTAAAGGCCCTGCTAGGTGGTAGGGCCTTTTTGCCCCCAGCCCCGGTTTCTGACCGACAAGTAGTTTCTTGTCGAACCAGGCCGCACTACTATCGCTCTCCGTAATTCAAGGTAACGCAGAGTCTGGCGCATGCGCTGCATTCCGCCAGCTTGCTATCGCGGTTGGGACATTATCGTTGCCACAGACGCGAAATGTTGCCCCGAAAGGGATAGGAGGCCAACGCCGGGCCCTACCCTGCGGCATAATTCTTGCTCCGGACCGGTTCCAAACCTGCTACAATTTCTGCAACATTCGTCCTGCCCTCTCTACATCGACTGATGGCCTTGTCAGCGACTGTTGGCTAACAGCAGTGAGTATAGGACAGCTATGTCGGTGGGGTGTTCCTGCTAGGAAAGTGTTCGGCCCAAGCAAATCCAATCAAACTAGAATTTGAGGAGAATCAAAACTAATGAAGACCCGTTTTGCAAGCCTGTGTCAGCTGATGGCGCTGACACTATTGGCATGTTTCTGTCTGTCCGCGCTCGCTGTTGCGGCCGACAACCCCGCAACCGAACCGGGGGTAAAGGCCCGGTTTGTCGTGATTCCGCAGAAGCCGCTGGCTCCTGGTGTCCGCCAGCCGGCAGGCACGTTGCAAGAGTGGAATGGTTCGTTCACCTATAACGGGACCAACTATCCCTACGTCATGGTGGGCCAGAACCCCTCCACCGGGGCGTCCACTGAGATCACGACCTACGTCATTCCGGTCAAGCTGGTCCTCTCCAACGGCGACGTTTATGACCCGTTGACCGGCGGCCCGTTTAGTCCTCTGTCCATGACCATCCGGTCGCCAATCTTCGATTCCACCACCACCTACACTCAGGGTGGAGTGGATGTTGGCACCACCCAGTACAACGATGCCTACCAGCGCGCTAACTTCTGGAGTATCGTGCAGAACCAACCGAACTACCACGTGCTGTTGGGCGGACCCACGGCGCGCATCAGCGTTCTGCCTGAGATAACCCTCAATGTGCCTGCCGGCAGCGGTACTGAAGGATCGCCCTTCGGTCATCTGGTGGCTGAAGTAGACATCAACTATTTCGACAATGAGATCAGCAACTATATGACCCAGAGCGGCGTCATTAACCCCACCAACTTCCCCATCTTCATGACCTCCAATACCTACCTCACGGAAGGTGGCTGCTGCATCGGCGGCTATCACAGCGCCAACGGTCAGCAGAGCTATTCCAACTTCGAGTACATCACCTACACCGGCGACTTCTCCCAGGACGTGTCCGCTCTGTCGCACGAAGTGGGCGAGTGGATGGACGATCCTTTGACCAACGGTGGCAACGGCTCGCCTTGCGGCATCCTGGAAGTTGGCGATCCGCTGGAAGGCACCACCAACTTCGGCACCTATCCTTATGAGCTGAACAACTTCACTTACCACCTGCAGGACCTGGTATTCCTGCGGTATTTTGGTGGACCTGCGAATGGATCCGTCAACAGCTGGTGGAGCTTCCAGAACTATCCGTTCACCCAAATCTGCCAGAACGGCTCCTAGTTCTTGCTTGGCGTCACGGCCCGCCTCGTCTAGGGGCGGGTTTTTTCTTGCCCTCAGGAAACGGGCTTCGCAATCGGATGCAGGGAGGGGTTAGTGTCCTACCGGCTGGGCGCCTTTGGTTTTGACCGCCTTCTTCAGCAAGAACACAATCGGGATACAGCCGAAACACACCAGCGCCATGTAGCGGAAGTCGTCGACGTAAGACCAAAGCCTGGCCTGGGCTGACAACTGGACAGCGATCAGGGCGTAGGCCTTCTGCATCGATTCCACGGGGCCGTAGCCTTGCGTATACAGATACTGCTGCAAGCTATGAAGCTGGTTTTGCAAAATCACGCTGCTGGGGGCCAGCGAATGCACCAGCTCATTTTGATGAAGTTGCGAATGACGGGCCACGATGGTATTCACAATCGAAATTCCGATGCTGCCCCCGACATTGCGGAAAAGGTTATAGAGGCCGCTGGCATTGCCAATCTCCTCGTTGGGCAGGCCCGCCATCGTGGTCGTCGACAAGGGAACGAAAACCGAGCCCGCGCCGAAGCCGCTCAGGATGATCGCCCACAGAAACGTCCACTGCGAAATGGCGAGGTTCACCTCACCAAACCACAATCCGGCGACGGCGAACATCGCAAACCCGCTGGCGATCAGCCATCGATTGTCGACTTTGCTGGTCAGGATGCCGATGATCGGCATGGCCAGGATCGCGCCCACCCCGCGTGGCGCCACCGCCCAGCCGGCCGCCAGGGCCGTGTATCCCATCAGCTCCTGATAGAACAGCGGGAGCAAGGTGATCAGGCCATAAATGGCCCCTCCAAAGATCGCAATCAGTAAGCAGCCCAACCGAAAGTTTCGGTGTCGAAAAACCCGCAGGTCCACCAACGGTTTGTCGTGGGTCAGCTCGCGAACGATAAATGCGACAAACGTGATGACGAGAAGGGCCGTTGTCCAACCGATCCAGGTAGCTCCGAACCAGTCGTCCTCCTGGCCTTTATCCAGGATGATTTGCAGGGAGCCCAGCCATACCGCCAACATTCCCAGTCCAATACCGTCAATCTTTCCCGGCTTCGCATTCTTGATGTAGGGTGGGTCTTCGATGAAGCGAAGGATCATCAGGATGGCGAATATGCCGATCGGGATGTTGATGTAGAAGGCCCAGCGCCACGAGTAGGCGTCGGTCAGATAGCCGCCAAGAGTGGGGCCGAGCACCGGCGCGACCACCACCCCCAAAGCGAAGACCGCCATCGCCATGCCGCGTTTGTCGGGCGGAAAACTTTCCAGCAGGATGGCCTGCGACAACGGCTGCAGCGCGCCACCGCCAGCGCCTTGCACGGCGCGCGCCAGCAGGATCATCCACAGACTGGTCGCCGCTCCGCAGGCGAACGACGAAACCGTGAAGATGATAATGCAGGTAATTAAGAAACGCTTGCGGCCAAACTTCAGGGAGAACCAGGAGCTCGCCGGAAGAATCACCGCATTCGCCACCAGGTAGCTGGTCAGCACCCAAGTGGCTTCATCGTTGGTGGCCGACAAACTGCCGGCGATGTAGGGCAGCGCCACCGACGCAATAGAAGTGTCCAGCACTTCCATGAACGTCGCCAGCATCACCGAGACCGCGATCAGCCACGGGCTCGGTGCAGGGCGGCTGAGGGTAAAGCCCTGGGAGCCCGCGACGGTTGTGCTTGCCATCGCCCTTCCTTAGCGGAAAAATTGCGGGACCTTGACCCAGGCGCAGCCCGCCGTGAAAGACATAGAGATGCGGGGCGGACGGGGAACGATTCCAGCGATGCCGCGGCCAACTTCTGGCATACGCAAGAATCGCTTCCCGGCTGCCAGGCTTGTGAGGTTGAAGACCGGCCGGCACTCTGACCGCCGCAAAAACATTGGCTGTCCAAGCGACTCGGGCGGAAATCGTTTTGGCCTTTATCTCCGTCCGCGCTCAGCCTGTTCGCTAGCCAAAGCGCGTTCGGCTTGTGGTGTGGTGATCAGCCGGTCCGGCATGCGAATCGCTCCATAAATGCCCGCAGCTACCACCGCCCCTACTAACGGTGCGACGATGAACAGCCATAACTGCCCCAGCGCCCAGCCGCCCACGAAGATCGCCGGCCCAATGCTGCGCGCAGGATTCACCGAGGTGTTGGTGATTGGAATACCAACCAGGTGGATCAGCGTCAGCACCAGGCCGATGGCTACTCCGGCAAAGCCCACGGGTGCTTTGATGTCCGTCGAGCCCAACACGGTAAGCACCAGGAACATAGTTAGGATGACCTCGGCTACAAAGGCCGCACCCATGGAATATTGGCCTGGGGAATGCATCCCATAGCCGTTGGCGCCCAGGCCGGCGACCGAGGCGTCATATCCGGCGGGGTTTCCTTTGGCGATGAACAGAATGACGGCGGCGGCAATGATCGCGCCCACAATTTGGAAGATCACATAGGCGACCGCATCTTTCACGCCGATTTTCTTCGCCAGGAAAACTCCGCAGGTCACCGCCGGATTGATGTGGCATCCGGAAATGGGTCCAATGGTATAGACCATCGCCAGAAGCGACAGACCGAAAGCAAAGGCCACACCCTCAAATCCAATGTGGCTCCCGGCCAGGACTGCGCTGCCCACGCCACCAAACACCAGAACGAACGTGCCTACCAATTCCGCAACGTATTTGTTCACAGGCCACTCCTCCTTGTCGTCCAAGGAGTATATGCCGTACTGCGGGTTTGGCAATGTTAAAAAACTGCATCCCAGTTGCAGCGCAATTCCCCGCAAACCACGCCGGACTTGAGGTTTCGGGAAAGTGCGTTATGATGCGCAGAGACTAGTCTGTATGAATTGTTTGCCGGCTTCCGGCTGGGAGCCAGTCCGAAATAGCAACCTCTGACGCCCGTAGTGCGTGCAGCGTAGTCGCCAAAGCTTCGGTCGCTGATCTGAAAGCCCGAGTTGGTAGTTACTCGATTCATGGGAACTCTAGGCCAGGATTTTCGCTACGGACTCCGGATGTTGCGCAAGAGCCCCGGCTTCACCGCGGTGGCGGTGATCACCCTGGCCCTCGCCATCGGCGCCGTTACCGCGATCCTCTCTGCCCTCTATCCCGTGCTCTTGCGGTCTCTGCCCTTTAGCCATCCCGACCGCCTGGCTACTCTCGGCGAAAGCCGGCACCGCATCGTGTGCTGTTCCTATAACTCTTCTTACCCCGACTATCTCGATTGGACGCGCACCGCCAAAAGCTTCCAGGCGCTCGCCGGTTCGGCCTCCGACGCCTTCACTTTGACCGGAAATGGTGACCCAAAGGCCGTTTTCAGCGCCATGGTTACTCCCAATTTCTTCTCCACCTTAGGAGTCGCGCCCGTGTTGGGGCGTGATTTCATGGCCGGCGAAGACCTGCCTGAAGGGCAAGGCCCCACGGTCGCGATTCTCAGCAACGATTTCTGGCGAAGCGATTTCGCCGCCGATCCAAGGATCATCGGCCGGGTTCTTACTCTTGACAAGAAACCAGTCACGGTCATCGGCATCCTCCCAAGAGATTTTGAATATCCGCCGGCGGGAGTTGTGCCGATCTGGGTACCGTTGCATACCAATCCGTATACCGCCAGCGCTCGTAATGCTCGCTGGCTGAATGTGATTGGACGCCTTGCCCCCGGGGTCAGCCTGGCCCAGGCCCGGGCCGAGATGACCGGCATCACCGCCCAACTGGCCACGGAATATCCCCATCAGAACAAGGGCATCGTGGTCACCGTGGGAAGCTTGCGGGAAGAGGTGGTCGGCGATGTCCGGCCTTTTCTGCTGGTGCTTTTCGCCGCGGTCAGCTTCCTGCTGCTGATAGCTTGCGCCAACGTGGCCAACCTGCTGCTGGCCCGCGCCGTCGATCGTCGCAAGGAGTTCGCTATCCGGACCGCACTAGGCGCCAGCCGCCTGCATCTGCTCTTGCAGTTGCTTATCGAGAGCCTAATGCTTTCGGCGGGAGGCGCAATCCTCGGGTTCCTGGGAGCTGCCGTGGGGTTGTGGTTCTTGCTACGTAATATTCCCGAAGCCCAGCTCGACGTCATGCCTTACCTCCGCGATATCGGCATCAGCCTTCCGGTGCTGGGCTTGGTCTGTGGAATCACCCTGCTGACCGCCGTACTCTTCGGCGTTGGACCCGGATTGTCGGTCCCCCAGACCCCCCTTGCCCCTATGCTCAACGACGAATCGCGGGGTGGTACCAGCGGCTCACAGGCCCGGGTGCGCAATGTCCTGGTGATTGCAGAGATCGCAATTTCCCTGGTATTACTCGCCGGTGGAGGCTTGATGTTACGCAGCCTTCTTACCCTGCTGCGGCAAAATCCGGGCTTCGAACCCACCCATCTACTGACCTTCGGAGTTAATCTTCCCGGCGCTTCCTATCCTGTTTCCAAGGCATGGCCGTATGTGAGCCCGAATGGAATTCGCTTTGAGCACGAGTTCACCGAGCGCCTGCGGAATCTGCCGGGAGTGCTGGGAGTGTCAGCCACCAATGCGCTTCCGGTTGCCGAAAATAGCGGTCTGAACCGCTTTCTCGTCGAAGGCCGCGCCACCTCCGAAGGGCAAGAGGAAGCAGCCGTGGCCCGGCGCGTCGACCCGCATTATCTTGAGGTCATGAAGATCCCCTTGATCAAGGGACGCTTCCTGATTTCCGCCGACGCGGCCGACTCCCCCAAGGTCCTCGCGGTTAATCAGGCCTGGGTCAAACGCGAGTTTCCCGACGGTGAAGACCCGCTGGGCAAGCGCGTGCGCTTGACCTTTTCTCCCGACGATCCCTACCGCCAGATCGTTGGCGTCATCGGCGATGTCGCGGAAGACAGCCTGGCGGTCCCGCCCCCGCCCACCATGTACTTCCCCGTTGATCAGGATTCCGGGCACACCTCCTACCTTAACTATCTGGTTCGAACCACCGGCGATCCCGCGGCGATGCTGCCTTCTGCGCGCGCAGTACTCGTCGGACTCGATTCGCAATTGGCCGCCATCCAACCGCAATCGATGGATGACTTCGTCAACCGTTCCCCGGCGGTTTTCCTGCGGCGCTTTCCGTTTTACCTGATCGGCAGTTTCGCGGGCGTGGCGCTGGTCCTGGCGATGATCGGCTTGTACGGCCTGATTTCCTACTCCGTGTTGCAGCGCACCCGCGAGATCGGCATTCGCATGGCTCTGGGGGCACAACCCCAGGACATACTCAAACTCATGCTTCGGCAGGGGGTCATCGCCACCGTGATCGGGGTGGCTATCGGATTGGTCTTAAGCGTGGTATTTACGCGAGTGATGGCGAGCCTGCTGTACGGCGCCGGTTCGAACAATTGGTTGGTCTTCGCCTGCGTCGCGCTCGCGCTGCTGCTGATAGCCTTGACCGCGTCCTACATTCCCGCCCGCAAAGCCACCGAGCTGGACCCCATGGTCGCCCTGCGCAACGAGTGAGAGACCGTCGACGCAGCCGCGAAGCGGCGGGATGACATTAGCCGTGGGCGTAACCCGCAGTCAAGGGCCAATGGAGGGGGCAAGCCGCAGAGCGTCGGCACGGCTCCCGCAGAGACTCGTCTTGACCGCCCTCTCACTGCAGCTTAGCCTATCCTCATGGCCCTTTCAGCCCGCAATCAGCTCAATGGCACGGTAGAGACAGTTACCCTGGGCGACATCATGGCGCATGTCGTCGTCAATGTCGGCGGCCAGCAGGTCGAGAGCGTAATCACCCGCACCAGTGCCGAGTCGATGAACCTGAAGAAGGGCGACTCTGTCCGCGCCGTCATCAAGTCGACCGAAGTGATGATCCAGAAGGATTGATCGTCGATTAGGGGATCAGGGCGCGCGGCGGACCGCGATCGTCGCTACCATCCGCACACTGCGCGCCGGCCGTTTGTCCTGCGGGACTACGATTCGTACTGCACCCTGCTTTTCGTCCAGGGGCTTGCCGTCGCTGGTGATCGCGACCAGCACTTTGTTGTCTTGAAACGCCGGGGCGACCTCAGCCAGCGCGAAGATCACCTTGTATCCATCTCGTCCGGTGACTTCGACGTAGTCTCGCAACTCGTCGCCGCGCAGTTTGTCGCCGCTCGGCGTGTTCAACTTCGCCAGCAGATCGGCCAACAGCACGCCTTCATACTTCTCGCTGGTTTTGGTGTGCGGATTAACTAGCGATACGGATTGCTGTGGCATCTGGCGTAGCTGGTCGACGGTCAAGGTCAACTTCGTGCCGTCGAGACCTTCCATAGTAATTGCGCTCTGACTTTGCTGAGCTGCCGCGATCGTGCATAACAGCGAGACCAAGGCAATGGCAAGCAGTCCGGTCGTTCCTGGCTTTCGCATGACGAATCTCCTGGCGTGGATTTACCTGTCAGGCGGAATGACAGCCACTCATATTGTGTCATTCCGCAGGTTACCCGCGCTCATCTGACAACTGACAGCTACTGACAACTGGTTCTTGTTATCCCGAGCGCAGCCGAGGGATGTGCGATCCGTTGTCAGTAGCACGACGGCGGATGCGGTACACTGCATTTCACTGCACCATGGACAGCGACCTCGGCTTCACTCCCGCGGAATTGCGCAAGCTGCGCAGCCTGAAAGATGCTTACGGCATTCAACGCTTTCTCGACGACATGCCCTATCATCTGGGCGACACCGCCTGGTCGCCGCGCCGCGTGTTACGCCAGAACACTGCCCACTGCTTTGAGGGCGCGATCTTCGCCGCCGCCGCGCTACGCGCCAATGGCTACCCGCCGCTCATCCTGGACTTTGAGGCAGAAAACGACACGGACCATGTGATCGCCGTCTATCGCATAAAAGGACATTGGGGCGCGATCGCCAAGTCGAACTACAGCAGTTGCCGCTTTCGCGAGCCGGTGTATCGCTCGCTGCGCGAGCTGGCCATGAGTTACTTCGATACCTACTTTAACCTGCGGCGCCAGCGGACGATGCGAACTTTTTCTCGCCCGGTTAACTTGAAGCGCTTCGACGATCAACAATGGATGACCACCGAGAAGACCATCTGGTTCATCGTTTATTACCTGCTGGAGATTCACCACACCAAGTTGCTGCCGCGAGGCATGGCAAAGCGGCTGCATCGCGTGGACGAGCGCACGTTTAAAGCGGAAACCTTGGGCAAAGCCTATAAGGTGCCGAAGACTTCGCTCTTCGGTTAGCGCCGGTATTGGATAGCGATTGTAACGGGTGCCCCATCCAAGCCGGTTTTGCTTGGGTGGGGTTTTTCTAAACGGGCCTCTTCGCTCAGCTCTTGAGGATCGACATATATTGCTGCCACGGTCCTACTTCGTGGGAGTACTGTTTGGCAGTGACGCGCGCGATCTGCGAGATGTGCGACAGATCGTGAACCGCCCACGATGAGATTAACTGGCCCAGCGTGACGGTTCCCAGCTCCGGATGTGTACCCCTGCGCGCGAGGTCGTCGCTGCTCAGGCGCAGACCTTGCAGGATGGTCAGATTTTCCGCTCGCATGAATGCAAACTGGTCGAGCAACGCGCTGATGGGTCGAGTCTGATCTTCACGAAACTGCGCGCAGCGGTCGAAGGGCTCAAATGCTTTTGCCTCGCCGTGCTCCAGAATGATCCGCGCCCGCGGGATCCAGTCGGTAAGCTCGCCGTGAATCAGATGTCCCACAACGTCGTAGCAGCTAAAGGTGCCAACGCCTTCCGTGGCCGTAATCCAGCCATCAGGAACAGCGCCAACCATTTCCGTGAGCACAGCAGGAGTACGCCCAAGAATTTGCGTCGCTTCGGGAAGCTTGAACTGCATATATCATCCTCCGTGAGCTGCCGCCTGCGCGGGAATTACGATGACCACCGCATCCGGCCTGCCTGCCCGGATCAGGTGGGGCATGTTCGCCGCAGCCGGTGGCGAACCGATGTCCTTGTCGGTTGCATAGGGCGCATAAAACATCAGGTGCGCCGGCAGATGGACCAATCGATTCACCGATTCGACGAAGATGTAACCTTGGTCAGACATCATGTAGACGATGCCCGGCTTTTGCGGCGCCCGAAACTTTCCGCTCTTGTATCCCTGGTCCAGCTCTGCCTTGATCTGTTGTTCAGCCTTCCCCTGGGCCCGCTGCTGCTCGACGTACAGTCTGGTCACCAGCGTGGTCGCGCTGCCCTCCGCGTCAAAACAAGTAGGCTCCAGGTTCAGGGGAGTCTGGCGGTCTACGAAGCATGAAAAGCCGTTGTCACCGTCGCGCACCTTCACGTAGCCGCTTCGTTCAAGTACATATACGGCGGCTTTCCCAGAAAGTTCCGGGGGAGCGGCACTCTCGGCGAGCTTGATTTTCTCCTCTCGAGGAAGAGAAAAGTCATAAGCAGGCTTTGGAGTTGCAGTCTATGACAGCATAGACAGGTTCGACAGCAAGCAAAGAAGGGTGGCAAACAGAGTTCTGCACATGGACGGCCTCCAAAGGTTGACGATGCCGGGCCAAAGCCTGGGCCTGTTGGCAGGAGGACGGCGCAATACACGGTGGGTTAGCGACAGGCTGGAGCGAAAGGGACGAACGGACTAGAGTTCGAGCCGTTTTGCGGGTGTCAGCGAAGCGGGAGCTGCAGAGCCTCACCTGAGCGCACTCGAAGGGCGAAATCCCGAGCGTCCTTTTGCGAGGGGTCCGGTTTGGCTGAGAGCTGAGAGCTGACGGCTGACGGCTGAAAGCTGATAGCTAGATTTTGGTCGGGACGGGCAGATTTGAACTGCCGACCCCTCGCACCCCAAGCGAGTGCTCTACCAGGCTGAGCCGCGTCCCGACACAATCGAGCCGGCTCATGGGGAGCCGGCTTTGGAG
>PMWW01000104.1 GCA_003165795.1 Acidobacteriaceae bacterium | reverse complement strand
CTTCACGAATAAAGCGCGCTAGGCTAGCAGGTTGCTGAAAAAGTAAATTGCTCGGGTACAGCGGATCTTCAGGTCCGCGCTAAAGCCTGCCTTTTAAAATCTTCGAGCCGGCTTTAGCCAGTTCGACGCAGTTTCCAGCGATTGTTTTGTCGTTCCAGCGGAACGGTGAAGGCGAGTGTCGCAATTACGTCCCTTACCTGGTCAGCGCCAACAACTGACCCCTGACAACTGTTTCTAGAACAGTCCCAGCTTCTTCTTTTTCTTTACCTTGGACGAGTTGCCGGCGTCGGAACTGGCGGTGGTGTAGACGGGCTTAGTCTCATTGGGACTGGCGCCGGTGTCCATGTAGCCGGGCTTGATGTCGATATAGGCCTCTTCGCGGAGTTTGGTGAGGTAATCGCGCAAAGCCGGCTGCATCTTGGTCATGTAAAGCTGTTCCTGAATCTGGGTTTCCACGTCTTTCAGGGCAGGCACGCCCGCCGTCTGGTGCTCCGTGAGCTTCAGGATGACGAAACCCTGGTTGGTGCGAATGGGCTCGGTATATTGCCCCGGCTGCATAGCGAATACTTTTTGCTCCAGCTCCTTCGACAGCGTGCCACGCTTGAAGTATTCTAGGTCGCCTCCCATCGCCGAGGTCGGACCGTTGGAGTACTGCTTGGCGACGTCGTCAAACTTCGCGCCCTTCTGCAGCGTGGCATAAACCTGGTTGGCCTTGGCCTGGGCTTGCGCTACCACTTCGGGGTTGGGAGATTCCGGCAGCACCGTTTCGCCCTTGGCGGTCTTGACCGGCGCCTCCTTCTGCGTGGAAATTAGGATCTCGCTCAGCCGCACCTGTTCGGGACGGTCCATGTCAGTCTTGTGCTGATTGTAATATTGCTGGATTTCCTGATTCGAAACCGCGATGTGCCCGCCAACCTCCTGGCTGATCACCCGCTGCGTGATGATGTTGTTCTTCAGGTTCTGTTTGAAGTCCTCAAACGAGATACCCTGCGCCTGCGCCGCTTTTTCCATGTCTTCCATGGAGTCGGCGTGCATTTGCTTGCGCAGCTCGTCAAGCCGCTTTACCAGCTCAGTGTCGGCGGTGATGCCTAGGTCCGACCCCTTTTGCAGCAGCAGTTGCTGGTCGATCAAGTCGCGGAGCACGTCTTTTTCGTGGTCTTTGGCGTCCTGGTCGGCGGTGGCCGGGTCCGACTGCCGCAGCTCGCTAAGCAATTGCTCGCGGGCGTGACGCACATCGGCCCGGGTGACGATGCTGTTGTTGACGCGGGCGATGATCTCCTCGACCACGGTGTCGTCGGGAGCGGCTTGGGCAATCAGTAAAGGAGCGCCGAGAACAACGAAAAATAGGAGGGCGGAGAGTCTCTTCATCAAATACCTGACCAGGACTGCCTACCGGTGGGGAGTTACCTGGGTCCCAATTGGGTTACTCTTTTGGCTATTTTACCGTGTTCCGGCGCCGTCGTGTTGGCAAAAAGCAGGAGTAAGAAGCAGCAATGCCGCCTCCCGGGAGCACCCGATCTCGCGACGGAAGGGTTCAGTTGGGCCTCTTCCGGCCATGTTTCGCATGACCACCCCCGTACCCCAGCTACAGATTTGTTGGAATCTTATGATCGAAGACTGCTGGAGATGTTCCGCCACCGCCCGCCAGGAATATTTATCTTGCAGCTTCGATTGCATTCGGTGAAAATCTCTCACGCCTATGAAAAACTCACGTTCCCTGCTGTTGTCCGTTTTGGCCGTGCTGTTTTTTTTCGCACTGGTTAATCTCGGGATGGATTTACAAGCGCAGTTCATGGCCCGCGATCCCGGACCGCGCGGCGGGAAAGTAGGTGCTGGGCAACCCGTGTCGGGATTAACGGCGAACCAGATGGGCTTTTTTCAGAACGGATTGCAACGCTTCCTGGAAGTGGATTCAGTCGGCGGAACTATTTCCGGAGAACCCGGGAACGGTTTAGGGCCTACGTTTAACGATAACCAGTGCGCCAGTTGCCATTCCCAACCGGCAACCGGAGGCTCAAGTCCAAGTCGGACCGCGTTTCCCTTCATCGGGCCCAACCCCCAAGTTGCAGTTGCCAACCTTGACGGCGCCAGCAACACTGTGCCCTTCTTCATCAGCGAAGATGGGCCGGTTCGCGAGGCCCGCTTCAAATATTTCCTCGGTCCCACTGGCATCCCCGGCGGCCCGCGTGACGGTGGCGTGCACGATCTGTTCACCATCCAGGGACGGGTCGACGCCACCAACGTCGTCGGCACCAGCGGACAGCTGCAGACTTGCGGACTGGCGCAACCCAATTTCGAGCAGATGGGCCAGCTGAACAATCTGAGTTATCGCATACCAACTCCGTTGTTTGGCGCCGGGCTGATAGAGAACATTGCTGAGTCCACCATCGACGCGAATATCGCCTCCGATTCAGCCCTGAAGCGCGCCCTCGGAATCGGCGGTCATCCCAATCGAAATCCCAACGACGGCACCATCTCGCGGTTCGGCTGGAAGGCGCAGAACAAGTCGCTTCAGCTCTTCTCCGGCGAAGCTTACAGCGTGGAAATCGGCGTCAGCAACGAAATCTTCCCCAGCGAACGCGGCTATGCTCCCGTGCAACCGCCCGCCGACTGCCTGTTCAACCCAACTCCCGAGGACGGCACCAATATGCAAGATACAGGCGATTATCCCGCCGTTCCCAGTGACGTGGTGCAGTTCGCCAACTACATGCGCTATCTGGACCAGCCTACGCCCGCGTGTGAAGCTTCCAGTTGTTCCGCATCGATCCAGAACGGACGCAATTTGTTTAGCACCGTGGGATGCGCCCTGTGCCACACACCAACCATGAAAACCACCGCCGCGTATTACGGCAAGCCACTAAGTAATGCGAGTGCCAACCTGTATTCAGACTTGTTAGTCCACCACATGGGTTCGGGCTTGGCCGACGACATCGTCCAAGGCAATGCCGGCCCCGACGAATTCCGCACCGCTCCGCTGTGGGGAGTAGGGCAGCGGGTGTTTTTTCTGCATGATGGGCGGACCCAGGACCTGGTTGTGGCGATCCATCAGCACGCCGGCTCAGGCTCGGAAGCCAACGGCGTGGTTACCCGCTTCAATCGTCTCAGTGAGAGTGAGAAGCAGGACATCCTGAATTTCTTGCGATCGCTGTAGATGGGCGAGTCCAGCCTTCGGTTCTTCGGTCTCGACCGGGACGGGAAGGTTTGGCTTCGCTGCAGCGGGAGATCCGGCACCGTTCTTCTCAGCGCGGTGCGCGAACGACCTGTAAAACTGCCGCGCTGAGAAGATGATCCCAATGGTGACGACTTGCCGGGCGCCACCTTGTGGCTCGCTTGCTTGTTGATGAGAGTGCACGCGCCCTGCCAAATGCCGGATCGCCAGAAGGGAGCCGGACTTGCCGGCGCAGGCCCCGCAACCGCCTTGGAAACAAAGCGATACAATGATCTCAGGAAGCGGCAACCTGTCAGCTCAAACCGCGCTCTCTATCCGAATGGAGAGTGACACTATCCGGAACGTTAGTCCAGCTCACGGGCGGATGGTCGACCTCCGTAGATACCAGCTCCCTGCCTTTGGGCGGCATCCATCGACCGCGGAAAGGACTTGCTTTATGACGCGCTTTTTAAAACCCGCAGCTTGGTTTATCTCTTTCGTGTTTCTTACTCTCTGTCCTCGGCTCTCTGCGCAATCCAGCAGCACGCAAGACCCGCAGTCCGGAGCGGTCCCCGGTGGCGTAGTCACCAACCCTCTTCAGATAGCGGTGACTGGATGCCTGAAGCGTGGAGGCGAGAGTGGCGGGTATTACATCTCAGATCAAAATGGCACGACCTGGAAGCTGACGTCCAGCACGGTCAATCTTGCCGAGCATTTAAGTCACAGCGTGATGGTTACCGGTAAGCCGATCGCAACCCCCCAGCAGCAAGGCAACAACGGCGATGGGCAAGGCGGAAAGACGGAAGGCGGCAGCAAACCGCAACCCAGCTTGCGAGTGCTGACTCTCAAGATGCTAAGCCCCAGTTGCACGCGATAACTGCGATGACTGAAACGGCCATGTGTGGAGGCGATCCCTCTGAGTGTTCCTCCACCTGCGCTGACTCAGTCGCTTTCAGCGCGGCGAGAATGTTGGCTCAAACTTGATTGGCGCTATGGAGGCATTCACGGCGCACCCTTACCGCAAAATCAGCCGGCAATTCTGCCATTTTCGTTTCCCATTCGATGGGCTCAGGCGGCGCAAGAAACAACGCCAGTGAAGCGTCCGTCTTCGGGAACGAAGGACTGCGGCCGGAGTCTCCCGCGACTTGCGTGCGTCGGTAAATGCTGGCATGATGGCGCCACTGCCTCCTTCGGCGTAATCACGCGGAGGGAGGTCCCACTTGATGTCCAGCCTTGCTGCAGCTACGGGCCATTTGCCGAGCAACTTTCGGGCGCTTACCCTCGTCGTTCTGCTTCTTTGTGCCGCGACCGGGATGCGCGCGCAATGCACGTCGGCCGAACGTGCCCTTTACGTTCCTCCGAAGGCGGCCGCCAAGAAAGCCGCCAACGAAGAACCGCTACTCCCCGAAGCAGGCTACCTTTCCAGTACCAGCTACACCAGCCAATTCTTTGGATTTAGTCTCGATCTTCCTCTCAGCTCACAAGGCCATCAGATCATGTTGCCGCTGATGCCCGAGCGGCAGCACGCGCTGCTGGCCCTGCAATATGAAAAAGACAACCGCACCGGCTACATCACGATCACGGCGGTCGATCCCCATCCCGGAATGGAGGTCAATACTCCGGAAGAGCAGGAACAGCAAATGAAGGCTTGGGCCCGCACCGGTGGGGCCTCGGGATCGACCGGACAATTCGTAATCCCCGATTACATGTTGCACACCGGACATTTTTACTATGCCATTCGGCACAAAGGCCCGAACTATGCAGCCCAGTACTGGACCAATATTAACAATTACGCCATCAAGGTGGTGATCGGCACCAACGACAAGGAGTTTCTGCGTAAGGCCAAGATTGTCATGGCGGAAGTGCGTTTCTACTGCCCGCAAGACGATGGCACGCTGACCACCAAAGACGGCAAACCGGTGCGGCCGGAGGGCGGGCCGTACGATGGGCCTACCGTTCCCACCTTTCGAGTAAACGCCGCCATCCGGGACCAGCCCGCCAGAACCATCCCCCTCGGCGGGGTCAGCGGGGGAGCTTACCGCAATCCTGATCTCGGATTGCAGTACGACATCCCGCAGGGCTGGGAGCCTCTGGCGGCGGAAAGCACCAACGATCCACCGCTTGACCAGGCCGCCATGCGCGAATCCGCATTTCTGCACGCCTGCTCCCAGACCCTGTTGCGTATCGCGCCGCCAGGCGGGGACACCGTCACCCCACGCCCGTCCCAGCCAATGATTGTCTTGCGCGCGCTCGATCCCAATTGCCTGTCGATGCGAACCGCTACCCGGCTGGGCGACAAGCCCGCTAACGACGAGGTGGCTGCCAATCTCGAGCAACTAGCGGAGTTCGGACAGATTGCCACCGATGAGCTGGTCTCCATCTCTGGCCATCTGTTTATGGTGTTCCATGGGACAATCGCGGCGCCCACCACAGGCAGCGATGATCTCGCCAACCGCATGTCGCAATCGATATTCGCCACCCGTTATAACAAGTTGCTGCTGGTCTGGTCATTGCTGGCCCCGACCACCTCCGATTTGAACGCGATCCCTGCCAGTGGCGTCACCTTTGCGGGCTCGCCGCCGATTGAGCTGCGCGCGGCGCTCAGCGCCAGGAAATAGACCGGGCCCGGCAGGCATCCGGTCTACGCTATACGCAATATTGCTGCATCCCGGCAGCGCTGCTTTATTTTCTTGAGCGAGGGTCAGGTTTGCCGGGCAGCGTGCTGTGCAACTCGCCCACGGCGGGTTGCCGGATCGGCTGCGAAAAGGCTATAATCCTTATTTACCCGGCCAGTTCGGCAATCTTTTGGAGTCAGTCATGGCACAAGTATGTGAAATCTGCGGCAAACGGCCGCAGTTTGGAAACAACGTCAGTCACGCCCACAATGTGACGCGTCGCCGCTGGAACGTTAATTTACGTCCCGTCCACGCCAAGGTCAAGGGCGGCAGCAAGCGGATGCGCGTTTGCACCAGCTGTCTGCGCAGCGGCAAAGTCACCAAGGCATAGCGGCTCAGTCGCCGGCTTCGCATCCCTCTCCCGCTGGAGAGGGTTTTTATTTGGCCGCGAGGCCATTGAGATGCTCTCGCCGACCGGCCTGCGTGGTGAAATCGCCTTTGACTTGCCCTCGCACCTCTATTTCTGTTTGAATTCGTGCGACAGATTTCACCCGTCCCGGGAGCGTTAACCTGGCGAACCAACTCTTCGCGTGCAAGTCCATTGACAAGCTGATCTCCGAATCGGAGAAGCCGGAACATCGGCTGAAGAGAACTCTCGGTCCCTGGTCGCTCACCGGACTCGGCATCGGCGCCGTCATTGGTTCCGGCATCTTCACCGTCATAGGGACGGCGATCGCGGGACAGAAATTCACTACCGCATCAATTCTCAACAGCCCGCTGGCTGACTACATCGTGCATCATGCGGCCACGCTGGGGCGTCCCGGCGCCGGACCGGCGCTGTCTATTTCGTTGGTCCTGGTGGCCATCGTTTGCGCCTTCACCGGACTCTGCTACGCCGAGCTGGCGTCCATGATCCCCATCGCTGGCAGCGCTTACACCTACACCTACGCGACGATGGGCGAGCTCATCGCGTGGATCATCGGCTGGGACCTCATCCTGGAATACGCGGTCAGCAACATGGCGGTCAGCGTCGGCTTCGCCGCCCACATGGCTGCCACCTTCAACTGGTTCGGCTGGCATCCCGCACTGCGCTGGATCACGCCCGCGTACTTGCCGGGCGGACTCACCGATCTGCAAAACAACGTGCTTTACGCGCCCGGCTGGCACTTCGGCTTCAACATTCCCGCGTTTCTGATTGTCCTGCTGCTGACAGTCGTGCTGGTGCGCGGCATTCGCGAATCGGCCGAAACCAACAACATCATGGTGCTGCTGAAAATTGCGGCCATCCTGGCGTTCATCTTCGTAGGAATGCGATTCATTCATCCCGCGAACTATCATCCCTTCGTACCCGAAGGCTGGTCGGGCGTGCTCACCGGCGGCTCCATCATCTTCTTCACCTACATCGGATTCGACTCCGTTTCGACCGCGGCTGAAGAAGCCAAGAATCCGCAGCGCGATATTCCCATTGGCATCATTGCCACGCTGATCGTCTGCACCGTGCTCTATATCGCGGTGGCCGTGGTGCTCACCGGAATCGTGCCGTGGCACAACCTGATCGACGATGCCGCTCCCGTGGTCAACAGCATGAGCATGCTGGCGGGAGCCACGAAATCCGCCCTGCTGCACTGGACCGAGCTGGCCGTCCTCTTTGGCGCGATGATGGGCATGATCTCGTCGCTGCTGGTGTTTCAGCTCGGACAGGCGCGGGTGTGGTTTTCCATGTCGCGCGATGGACTGCTGCCCAAAATGTTCAGTCGCGTGCATCCCCGCTTTCGCACGCCCGCCGTAGCCACCTGGATCGCCGGATTCCTGGTCGGCATTCCTGCCGGCATTCTCGATATTGGCACGTTGTCAGACTTGTCGAACATCGGCACGCTGTTCGCGTTCGTGCTGGTGTCGCTCGGCGTGATTATCCTGCGCTATAAACAGCCTGACCGCCATCGCGGCTTCCGTGCCCCCGGCGGATTGGCGGCGCCGATTCTCAGCGTGGTCTTCTGCATATTGCTGATGGCGGGTCTGCCGATTTTGACCTGGCTGCGGTTCTTCGTCTGGCTGATTATCGGTATGGCGGTGTACTGGCTCTACAGCCGCCATCGCAGCGAGTTCAGTCCGCGCAATTCAGGTCCCACGCTGCAGGCGGCTCCCAAGCCGTGAGCAACGACTTCATCCTCGCCTTGCCCAAGGCCGAACTCCACCTGCATCTGGAGGGAACGGTTGATCCTCCCACATTGTCAGAGCTGAGCCGCCGTCATCCTACGCCCCTCCCAACCACCAACAACCGCTATCGAAATGTCGAGGACAGCGGTCGCGTTTTCACCGAGGAGGAAGCGCGCGCGCTGTATGAATATAAGCATTTCACCGGCTTCCTATGGGCTTTCAAGGCGGTTACCGAGCGGCTGCGCACAGCTGACGACTACGAGCTCGTCACCTATCGGATGATGCAGAAGCTGCATGCGCAGAACGTTCTGCACGCGGAAGTGTACATTTCCGCCGGCGTGGTGCAGTGGCGAGGCCAGGAGTTTGCCCCGCTGTTCGAAGGAGCCGAGCGCGGCCGCCAGCGCGGCGAACGCGACTTCGGCATGTCGCTGTACTGGATCTTCGATGCCGTCCGGCACTTTGGAGTTGACGAGGCACGTCGTGTGGTAGAGGAGGCGATGCGATTAAAGGACAACAACGTCGTCGGGATCGGTATCGGCGGCGACGAACGCCGCGCCAGCCCGGAGCAGTTCCGCGAAGTGTACGAACACGCTGCGGCACACGGCTTGCGCTTGACGGTCCATGCCGGCGAGACGGCCGGACCGGAGTCAATCTGGGCAGCGCTGCGCGAGTTGAAGGCCGATCGCATTGGTCATGGCCTGCGCGCGATCGACGATCCTGATCTGGTGCGGTACTTGGCGGACAAGCAAATCCCGGTAGAAGTCTGCATCACCAGCAACGTGATGACGGGCTGTTGCACCGCGCTGGAACAACACCCGATACGCAAGCTATTCGACGCGGGCGTGCTGGTCACGTTGAATACCGACGATCCAGACATGTTCCGCACGACATTGCTGAAGGAGTATCAAGTCGCGCAGGAAGTGTTTGGATTTACGGACCCGGAACTTCGCCAGCTAGCCAGAAATTCCTTTCGCGCCTCATTCCTCCCCAAAGAGAAGAAGCGCGCGCTGCTGGCGCGGCTCTGAATGCTATCGTGCGCAATTATCTCCGTGCCTCTATGTCTCTGTGGTGAGAGAGCACCTACTCGCCCGCGACTGTCATGCCGTCGATTCTAAGCGTTGGCGAAGCGATGGAGCTGCGAAACTCCAAGTCGTTGCCGATCTCAGAGATGTTGAAGAACATGTCCTTCAGATTGCCGGCAACGGTGATCTCTTCCACCGGGAACGTCAGCTCGCCGTTCTGGATCCACAATCCGCTGGCGCCGCGCGAGAAGTCTCCGGTCACCAGGTTCACGCCGAAGCCCAGAAATTCCGTAACGAACAAACCTTCCTGAATGTCGCCGATAATTTCCTCGAAGCTCTTCGCGCCGGGTTGCAGGAAGAAGTTGCCTGGCCCGATGCCCGGCGTCCCCGCAAGACCGCGCGAGGCGTTGCCCGTCGTCTGCAGTCCAAGCTTCTTGGCAGTGTAGGTATTCAGCAGGTAGGACTTGAGCACGCCATTTTCGACCACGACGGTCTTGCGGCTGGGCACACCTTCGGAATCGAAGGGGCTGGTGCCGAAACCGCCGCGCATGGTGCCGTCATCGACCACGTTGATGTTGTCGCCCGCGATCTTCTCGTTCAGCTTTCCCGTGAGGAACGATGCGCCCCGATAAATCGAGTCCCCATTCACCGCTTCGAAAATGTGACCCACCATTGCGCCAGCCACGGTGTGCTCGAAGACAATCGGCACCCTCGCGGTCTTCACCTTGCGTGCGCCCAGCCGCCGCAACGTGCGCTTGGCAGCAATCTGGCCGACTTCTTCCGGTGACTCCAACTTCTTCAGCGAATTCGCCACCGAGTACCAATAGTCACGCTGCATCGCCGAGTCGTCCAACTGCGCGATGGGCACGGCCGACACCGAACAGTAGGAGCGCTGATAGTCGCCGATAAAACCATGGGAGTTGGCGAGCACCTTGTAACCGATAGCTGCGTCGAAGGTGCCGCCCTCGGAGTTGGTGATGCGCGGATCGACGTCCAACGCCGCCTTCTCCGCGCGGCGCGCGTAGTCGATGCGGTCCGCCGTGGAAAGGGAATACACATCGTCATAATAAAGATCGAGATCGCCATCGAGTTTGCCTAGTTGCGCCGGCTCGGGAATCCCGGCGAATGGATCTTCGCTGGTGATCTTTGCCAACGCCAGCGCCGAGTCCACCAGTTGCTTCAAGCCTGCGGGCGACAAGTCGCTGGAGTAGGTGCTAGCGGCTCGCTGGCCGAAAAAAACGCGCACGCCAATGCCCTTGGAGCCGGATTCCTTTAGTGTCTCCACTTCACCAAGTCGGACCACGGTGGAAAACTCGCTGCCATCCATGGCAACCGCTTCGGCGGCAGTCGCTCCGCCTTGCATGGCGCGGCGCACGACATCGGCCGCGATTTCCTTCAGATCGGTTGAGGTAGGTGCTGCGCCCGTGGGACGCTCTACGGTAGAAACTGTCATATTGATATGAGTCCTATTTCGTCAGACTCCCACAATGTCACATACAGAGTTTGTGAAGAGGTTTTGTATCAGGGCACGTCTTTACAGGTTGCTGAAAAAGTCGGATTCGACATGTTTTGAAGGGGCGCACCTTCAGGTGCGCCGGCCTAAGCCCTTTATTCTTGCCATTCCGAGCGGGCTTCAGCCCGCGAGGAATCTGCGTTTCCGACTTTTTCAGTAGCCTGTTTATACGTGCCGACACCGANNTTCCCTGATACAAGCCAAAACGATCTATTGGATAAATTCGAGTTCGGACCTGAAAAACTTTACCCGCCGGTCCCACCGACCGTCAGCCGGTCGATCTTCAGCGTGGGAATTCCAACTCCCACCGGCACCGACTGCCCATCCTTGCCGCACGTCCCAACGCCTTCGTCGAGTTGCAAGTCGCTGCCTACCATCGAGACCCTGGTCAGGACATCCGGCCCGTTTCCGATCAAGGTCGCATTCTTCAGCGGCGATGTGACCTTGCCATCTTCGATCAGATAAGCTTCCGACGCGGAGAATACAAACTTGCCGTTGGTAATGTCGACTTGTCCGCCGCCGAAGTTGACTGCGTAGACACCGTACTTCACGGAGCGAATGATGTCTTCCGGCGAATCCTGTCCCGCGAGCATGTAAGTGTTGGTCATGCGCGGCATGGGAATATGCTGATAGCTCTCGCGACGGCCGTTGCCGGTGTTGGGAATGCCCATCAACCGCGACGACAACTTGTCCGATAAGTAGCCCTTGAGAATTCCGTTCTCGATCAGTACCGTGTTCTCGGTCGGATTGCCTTCATCGTCCACGTTCAGCGAGCCGCGCCGTCCGGGCATGGTGCCATTATCGACTACCGTACATTTGTCGCTGGCCACCCGCCGGCCCAGCATTCCCGAAAATGCCGACGTCTTCTTGCGATTGAAGTCGGCTTCCAGGCCGTGGCCGATGGCTTCGTGCAGCAGAATCCCCGGCCATCCCGGACCGAGCACAACTTCCATTTCGCCGGCCGGAGCTTCGCGCGCATCGAGCTGAATAATCGCCTGTCGCGCCGCGTCCTTGGCAAAGTGTTCGGGCGAGCTGTCTCCCTGGAAATAATCCAACGAAATGCGACCCCCTCCGCCTGCGCTGCCGCGGGCCGAACCCGCACTCTCCGATTTCGCGATGCAGAAGACGCTCATACGCGCCAGTGGTTGTGAATCTTCGGCAAAACTGCCATCCGAACCGATTACTAGGATGTGCCGCAGTTCGTCGGCATAACTGGCCCGCACCTCGTGGATACGGGTATCGTAGGCGCGCGCAGCTTTGTCGGCCCGCTGCACCAGCTCGACCTTGGCCAGCACGTCGGTTTCGACGGACGGCAGCGGCACGGGATAGAGATTGTGCGCGGGCTTGTCGGTCAGGCCGACGATCGGTTGCTTCGCCGGGCCGCTGGCAATCAGTGCCGCAGTGCGCGCCGCGTGCAGGATCCGCGCCGGCGAGAGATCGTCAGTGTAAGCGTAGCCAGTACGCTCGCCCGACATTACACGCACGCCGCAACCGGCGGAAATGCCCTGGGTAGCGGACTTCACCATGCTCTCGTCCAACGATACCGAGGTCGATGTCTGATATTCGAAATAAAGGTCGGCAAAGTCGCCGCCTGCAGAAAGCGCCGCAGCCAGATAGCGCTCAACATCGGCTTGCGCCACCCCGTAGCGATCAAAGAAGAACTTCTTGTCCATAGTCACACTCGATTGGATGCCCGTCCGCCAGTAAAGAAGCGGGGACAGCCAAGCTGGGGCCATAGCCGCGATTGACGGCTGTCGAACCCTATCATCCGCGAACTCCTGCCCCGAATGTTTAATTATCACACAGCGCTGTGTTCTCGGAGACTGTGTCTGGAGTTGCGCTTCGCTAGAATCTCCGGAGGACGCCATGCTTGCAGACACCATCTCCGCCGAGTTCCTCACCAAAACAATAGAACATTATTTGGCCGACGAGCCGCAAGCGGTGGCTGTCGAGGACGGCGAAGTCTTGTTCAACTTCGGCACGGCCAAGTATTCAATTTCCGGTGAGGGCAAGTGCGTCCTCCACATCTGGTCGGAGGAGCGCAACACCGTACGGCGAGTACTGGACGCCCAGATCAATGACCGCACGTTACGCCTGCAGGTGCTGCGCTTCGGACAAGCGCAACCCAAGCTGATGGAGATTTGCGCCGACCGTGACCGCCGCGCCGGAGCCGCAAAACGCATCGCACGGAAATCGTATCAGTCCGCGCTGGAACGTGTTTTACGACGCGAATGTCCCGGCTTCAGGATCGAACACTTCAGCAGCAGCCCTGATCTGGAGCATTCCTTCAGTCCGGTTTACACCCGCGGCGTGGTGCGCGCCGGGCAGTCGGCATTTGCCGTGCTTGGAGTCAATTCAGAGGAGACGCAGCCGTCGGTGGATGCCGCGCTCACCTTCGGCATGCTCTGGATGGACCACCAGCGCCGTCAGCTTGCGGGCCGGGCCCACGTCGAAGGCCTGAAGCTGTTCGTTCCCCCGGGCCGGTCGGAAATTGTTCGGCAACGGGCAGCCAACCTGAATGCCGATGCGGCCAAGTGGCAGCTCTACGAACTCGATGAGCGCTCCGAGATCTGCGAGCCGGTCGACTCCGCCGACAGCGGCAATATCATTACCAGGCTTACCCGTGCGGTGGATGTGCCGGCCGCGCGACAGCGCTTCGCCACCGCCGTGGCTCGCATTCGCGCGCTAGCTCCCGCAACCGAGATTACCGTCCAGTCAGCGTCGGAAATTGTCTTTCGTCTTTATGGACTCGAGTTTGCGCGGGCGTGCTTGACGCCTGTGTCGGGTTCTTTTCGTAACAGCGAATCGATTCTCTTCGGCATTGGTCCGGCGGAGTACATACTCGACGAAACTAGCGAAGCCTTGTTCGCCGAACTAGTGAACCGCATCACCGAGCAGCGCCATCCCGCAGGCTCGCATACTAACCTTTTCTTTCGGCTGGCTCCCGAGCGCTGGCTGGAGAGCTTAATCATTCGCAATGTTCAGACCATCGACGAGCGACTCGATGGCCGTTTCGTCTATTCGCAGGTCCCGGCCTTTGCGGGCTGCGACCGGGCCATGCTCGACGTGCTCACCTGCACACGGGATGGCCGCCTGGCGGTGTTGGAGTTGAAGGCCGATGAAGATATCCACCTGCCGTTGCAAGGGCTCGACTACTGGGCGCGGGTGCGCTGGCATCAGCAGCACGGCGAGTTCACGCGCAACGGCTACTTCGCAGGACGCGAAATCTCCAGTGCTCCTCCTCTGCTGTACCTGGTGGCGCCCGCGCTGCGCGTGCATCCCACCACGGACATTCTGTTGCGCTACCTCTCTCCGCGAATCGAATGGAAGTTAGTGCAGGTTGACGAGCGCTGGCGCGAGGGAGTGGAGGTGGTCAATCGCAAGCATCCCGCAAGAAGCGGAGGAGGGAGCTTCTTGTAACTTCATGGGCGCTCGTCGGGTGGAATTCCGGCTCGTGATGTCAAGAATAAGAATCCTAGAGGCTCCGAAGAAGCCTGGGTTCCTGCGCTTCCGGGGCTGAAATCCCGAGTATTTACAATAGCTTAGACGTCGGCTGGAAGGCCTGCTCCATCCGAACATTGACCTGTTCCGAGGTTCCCTGGACGCGGCGTTGAAGCCCCGCACTCCCCGTTGCACGGGCCGTCTCAGCCCTTCCGTCCCGCTCCATCTTAAAGGACGATCTGATCAAGTCCATGGCAATGCTTTCACAGCTAAAGTTTGCGCAAAACCTCGAACACCTCGTCATTGCTCGGCACTTGGCCAATCGGATAAACCTTGGCGAACGCTAGCTTGCCGTCCTTGCCAACCACGAAAAGCGCTCGCTCGGCGATACCGGGGATGGGATCGCCCTCGCGCAGGATGCCGAACTTTCTCGCCACCTCCCCGTGGGGATAGAAGTCGCTGGCCAGCGGAAAGCTGAGAACGCCAATTTCCTTCTTCTGCCACGCTGTGTGACTAGGGATTGAATCGACACTGATGCCAACAACCTCGGCATCGTAGCCCGCAAACCTTTCCAGATCGGCGTTCAGTCCGGGTAATTGCGAAGCACATACCGGCGTCCAATCCGCCGGATAAAAAGCCAGAACCACGTTTTTCTTGCCCCGGAAGTCGCTCAGCTTGACTTGGGTCTTAATGTTGCCTACGACCGCCGGGAGTTCAAAGTCCGGCACTTCATCGCCAACCTTCACCGTTGCCATTCTGTCCTCCACCTCCATCTTCAGATGTAACCAGCGATTCTAGAGGTCATGCTGCTCGGGAGCAAGTTGCGGTTGATCTTGTTGCGTTTCAATTCGATGAAAATGACACTCACTCACACCCGTGATGCAGGCCAAGAAAAGAAGCCGGGTTTCCCGGGCAGAAACGCTGGATTACTTACAACAGCTTATACGCCGGACTGAAGGCCACCGCTGCCCGAACATTGACTTGTTCAGAGATCCCTTAAGTTGGATCATCGCGCTTAAGGTTCGGTAAGCACGGTGTGATAGGGATCGAGTACCAACTGCTTCACTTCGGCCGGGGCAGGTAAGGTAAAGTGCGTCTCGGCACCCTCGGCGAAGACTCGGCCCAGATAGATCTGATGTTCGCCGGCGACTCCGTACACTGGAACGCTGGTTACCAGATCGAACGGCGCTGAGCTTTGGCGAATCACGCCGCTAGCGGTAAGGCCTCTTGCGGAGCGGGAAAACTTTGCTCCTGAAAGTTCGAACTGCGGGAAGGCCGTGCCGTTCACCCAGCCATCGAAGAACCAATCCAGCGACTTGCGATTTTCGAACCACAGCGATTGCGGCAAGACCTCTTCGACGGCCTGTTCGAAGTCGATGTTGGTGATCTCTTTCGCCTGGTAACGGTCTACCAGGGTGCGCAGCAGGGCGAGAAAAACCGTGTCGTCGCCATTGGGATTCGATGACGTGCGCGAGGCGTCGCGCAGCATCCAGCGCAGCATGTGCATGAGCCATGTCCCGCGGCCATAAGTAATGATCTCGTATCCGTCAGGGAAGTGCGAGGATGACAGGCGAACGCCCAATGTGACCGGGCCGGCTTCCTCAATGCGGCGACCCTCTTTCGATTTACTGGCCAGGATCTGGCGATAGTTCTCCAGCGTGAGCTGAACGTCGGCCGGGCGAGAGCGCTCCAGCAGCAGCAGCGAACAGTAATTCGCCAGCGCCTCCAGCAGCCACTGCTCGTGATAGCTGGCCCATGAGACCCGGTCGCCATACCACTGGTGCGCGAGCTCGTGCGGCATCATGACTTCGCTATAGATGATGGCATCGGCCGGTGACAGGTTCATGGCCTGCAACTGCTCGGGCTGCAGATAGGCATAACTCGACAGGAAGATAAGTCCTGGCCATCCCTGGCTTTCCGGACTGGGATTCTCGGTGAGCGAGAGCGTGCTGAAGGCATAGGGGCCAAGCATCTGCGAGAGCGCGTTCAGGGTTTCCGCGGCACGGTCGGCCAGCGATTGTCCAATGCTTACGGGATTCTGCAGCGGCGGAGGCATGGGCACGGGCTCGACCGTGCCGGGAGCATGGGGCGACAGCAATTGCGGCGAGGTGTTAGCGGCGCTCGGGGTCGAGCGCTGCGATTCGGTGCCGCGAGCGGCGTAGGCGTCGACCACGATGTCGTCAGCCTTTGCGGTGCTGCGCACATATTCGCCGAGATTGAATCCAGCGATAGGGATAGGCCTCTCGCTGATCCAGCGCCCGAGAAAATTTCCGCCCTCCCGCTCCAGCGACACGCGCTTGCCGGTGGCAATGAGAGACCAGGACTGCGGAAAGCGAAAGGTGAGATCGTAATTGGCCATGGAGATACCGCGGTTGGGATACCAGGTTCCGCGCGCTCCCACGTAGAGCAGTCCGCCGCCGGCGTCGGAAAGCACCGAGCCGGCGTAGGTGAAGCGCAGCCGAATGTGTTCACCCGGTTGCAGCGGAACGGGAAAGACAACCGCGATGGTGTCGTTGCCGCGGCGTGAGAGTTCGCTGCCCTCGATGGCTTCATTCTGGATAAACTCCAGCGGCTTGCCTTCGTACTCCACCTGCTTTACTTGCAAGTAACGCGACAGTTCGAAAAGAACCACGCGGGTACCGCCTTGTTTCACGCCGCCATCCAGCGTTGCCACCGCCGACAAGGTCCGAGCAGGATCAATATCTGCGGCGATGGTGTACTTTTCGATCGCCAGCACATGCGGTGTCCACCAGGGTCCGCTGGGTCCACCGAAGCGGGTATCGGAGAGCGGCGTTTTGCGCAGCGAGCGCATGGGAAAGCTCATCCAGAGGTCATAGAAGATCTGGTCCTCATGGGATGAAGTGTTGCCGACCACAACTTGCTCGGGGCTGCGGGTGTCGAAGAAAACGTCGAAGATGCCATAGTGATCGCCGCCAATGCGGGCATGCAGCAGGCGATCGGGAACCGGCGGAGACCCACCCGGAACGCCGGCCGGCGCTGCGCTGGTGAAAGAAATACAAAGCCGCATGGCGTCAATCGAGGCGAGATTTCGCGCCTTACCGTCGTTGCGAGCGACAAAATCGGCAGCATCCTCGGGTGGACGCAGGAAAGGCTCCAATTCCTTCGCAGTGTCATCGTTGAAACGCAGATAGGCGGAAGAAAATTTCTCCTCCAGCACTCCGGCATTAATGAAAAGACCAAGCGAAGCGCGTTCCATGCGGTCGGGAGGACGCACCAGCACCTCGCCCTCGCCTTCGAAGTAGGCGCCCGTCACTCGTCCATCGACGGCCTGCGTAAATGCAATGAGACCGTCGTTGAGCCAGATGTGCACGTCTTCGCGTTCGATGACAGCGTCACGGATTTTGAATACCTGTTGCGGGTCGAGTCCCACACTGCGCAGAGCGTGATAGAGCGGCAGCACCGGTCCCGAGGTCAGGGGAATGGTCTGCTCCTGCGCAGCCGCACCAACGAAACACATGGCAAGCAATGCGCATAGAAACAGACGCGCAGCCGGGATGGGCGGAATTGTCATGAAGCTGAACTCAAGGATGCTACGGAAGATAGGTACTTGTCATCTGCAGCTGGGACGAAACTCAAGAAGAAAGTTGTCAGCGGCAGATGGAAGCTGGGTCCAATTGAATTCTTCCTCGGGAGCTGGACACGAACCGGCGGAGACAACGGAAAGCAGAATCACTCAGACACTGAGCTCGAGCCTGCGTTTTCGGCGACGACCAACTTTTCTTCCAGCTGGGCCACCAGTTCCATCAGGTAATGGTCGTAGCCTTTGAAGTTTCGCAGGCGATAGAGAAATTCTCCCAGCAACAGCAGCCGGCAACAGACAACCACGACAAATACCAGCGCCAGGGAAATGTCGAGGTTGGCGTGAAATTGGCTATAGGCGTACACATCGCCGCGATAGGCCGTGCGAATCGACACCACCTCCAGGAAGATTCCTCCCAAGAAGAGCCCCATCAGAATCAGCACAAATACAAAGATCCGGGCGACATACACCAAGGTGGCAAATGCGTTGTTATGACATTCGCATAAATTAAAGAGCTTGGAGTTAACGGAAAGCAGTCTTGCCTTCAGGATCCACGTACTGAGCCGCTGCGACGGCAAAGAGAGAAAATGCCGCAGCGTGTCGGCATAGAGCGCGACAAAACCGCTTAGGAGGACCAAAAGAACCTCCAGCGGGAGTGCGTGGTCATGCAGCCAGTAGGCGAGAGCAGTCAGCATTAGGCGCAAATATAACATGGAAGCGCTAGGGCGTGGCTAAGTCGAATACCGCCGAGGCGGATGCCGGCCGGATGCTGGGGCTGGCTGCAGGATCGCCTAGGGCGGGCGCGATGTATTGATACATGATGTGCAGTAGCTCCTGCTTCTGTACCGGCTTGGCCACGTAGGCATCCATGCCCGCCTCCAGGCAGCGTTCCCGGTCGCCTTTCATGGCATGAGCGGTCAAGGCAATGATGGGCATATGTTTGCCCGTGGCAAGCTCACGGCTGCGAATGCAACGCGCCGCCTCCAAGCCATCCAGATTAGGCATCTGTACGTCCATCAGGATGAGGTCGAACGCTTGCTTTGCGCTGATGGCAACTGCGGCTTCGCCGTCCTCCACGATGGTGACGGCATGGCCTTCTTTTTCCAGCAATCTGACCAGCAGGCGCTGATTGACCCGGTTGTCCTCGGCGGCCAGGATCCTGAGCCCGGTTCGCCGCTCAGCCTCGGCCAGCAGTTGTTCCTGGGCGGGAGCCGTGAACGCGTCCTTGTCCTGGAGAACGCGAACGATGACCTTGAGCAGTTCGCCTTTCCGTATGGGTTTGATCACGTAGGCCGAAACCCCTAATTCGCGGCAGCGAGTTATGTCGCCGGGGCGGAGCCCTGTGCTCAGCATCAATACGGTGGCGCCCGCCAGTTTGGGATTCCGCTGGATGCATTCCGCCAGTTCGAAGCCATCCATTCCCGGCATGTTTCCGTCGATCAGCACCAGGCGATAGGCGGCATTGGCGCCGGCTGCGGCTTCCATGGCGGACAGACCGCGCAAGGCACTCTCCGCCGCATCCGGTTTCATGCCCCATTGGCCCAGCATTCCGCTCAGAATCTTGCGCTGGGTCAAGTTGTCATCCACGATCAGGGCGGCGACTCCACGCAGGAATTCAGGGACGTCCAGGCTGTGGGGCGGTCCCGCCGGCAGGTGAACCACCACATGAAATTCGCTGCCTCGACCCGGCTCGCTACGCACCCAGATCTCTCCGCCCATCAGCCGCACCAGGCGGGAGGAGATGGCCAGGCCCAAGCCGGTACCGCCGTAGCGGCGGCTATGGGAGGAATCGGCCTGGGAGAAGGCTTCAAAGACCGCATCCTGTTTGTCGCGCGGGATGCCCATCCCGGTATCGCGCACCAGCATGTGGACCACGTTGGGACCACGCTCGGGCGCGGCCTCCAGCGTCACCACCACTTCTCCGCGGTCGGTGAACTTGATGGCATTGGCTACCAGGTTGACCAGTACCTGCCGCAGCCGATGGGCATCGCCGACAAGAATGTCAGGCACCGAGGGTCGAATGTCGTACACCAGCTCCAGCCCTTTCTGGTGGGCCCGGATGGCAATGCCTTTTAGCGTGGAGCCCACAACTTCGTGGATGTTGAACTCGAAGGAGTCCAATTCGAGACGTCCGGCCTCGATCTTGGAGAAGTCCAGAATGTCGTTGATGATGGACAACAGCGACTCGGCCGACAGCTTCACGGTGGAAAGGTATTCCCGTTGTTCCGGGGTCAGGTTGGTTTCCAGCGCCAGCTCGGTCATTCCGATAACGCCATTCATGGGTGTCCGGATTTCATGACTCATGTTGGCCAGGAACTGGCTCTTGGTGCGATTGGCGATCTCGGCTTCCTCTTTGGCCTTGGCCAACTGGTCGTTGGTTTCCTTGCGCCGGACCAGTTCGTCCTCCAGGCTGATGTTGCTTCGCTGCAGATCTTCTTCCCGCCGCTGGATCTCCGCCAACATCCGGTTAAACCCCGTTCCCAACTGGGCAATTTCGCCGGTTCCCGAAATCGACACCCGGGCCCTGAAATCCCGATCATGGGTCACGCGGCGCATGACCCGGGTAAGTTCACCGAGGGGAGCCGAAATCTTACGCTGTAGCAGCGCACCCGACAGCCCTCCCACGGCCAACGATAGCGCCAGCAGGGCGCCCGCCAGCGCCAGCAAACGTTTGCGTCTTTGCCGCAGGGCCTGATGGTCGGAGGTGAGGCAAAGCATGCCCACGATCTGGCCGTTGCGGAACACGGGACGCATTTCGACAGAGTACGAGGCCTGCACGGGCCGGGCCTGGGGCAGCGTCGCGGGACATATCACGCTCGACTGGGCTGGCTCATAGTGCGCGAACAGGCGACCGGAGAGTTCATAGAGACATGCGCCAACCACCGCGGGTTCGGCGCGCAACGCTCGCAGAACTTCGGTAGCGGCAGGCCGGTCGCTGAAACTCAACGCCGTCCTCGAGTTCTGTCCCACGACATCGGCTAGGGTAGAAAGATGGCTCTGCAGTTCGCTGCGGCAGCGCACATTGTCGAATAGCAGGAATGCGGAAGTAAAGGTGCACAGCGCCAGGGTGCTGGCCGCCACCACCACCCAAGTCATCTGCTTAGCGAAGCTGTGTCCACCCAAGCTGGGCCTCCACGCCCCTCATCCTGGCTTGCCGAAACTCATCACCGGGACTCGGGAAAGCCACCGGGCCAAGGACGATGTCTCATATCGCAAACAGCAGTGGGGCTGGCCCCGTATTTCCGGGAGAAATCTCCGGCGGCCGAGGCTGCAATTCCTCAAAGGTTTCCCATCGGCGCAGGCAGTCGCCCGCTTGAATCCCAAACCTGCCCTACATCCGTCGCCGGTTGAGACAGTCGAGGCGCACCCCGCCGCGTCCTTGCCGCAGCATGGTGCGGGCTACTCACAACGTCAGTTGGGTTTTGCTATGGGCGGCAGCCGCCGGCACGTTCTCATTGGCGGCGTGGACAGGCCGCTGGGACGATTGCTTGGTCAGGGCGCTATGGAAGAAGACCGCCACCGCACGGGCCACGATTTCGTCCTTAGGATCGGCATGGCAAACGGAATCGATTCCCGGTTGCGGTCCTGGGCATTGGGCGCCGCTGGGAAAAAGGATGATTGGCGTCCCAGGCGCTACCAGCTTCAGCTCGGCGCCGACCCGGCTTCCGCACCGGACGGCATGGTGGCGAATCATAACGGCATCCGCCGGCACGCGCGATAAAAGTGTTTTGGCGTCTTCGGGGTAGTGCTCAATCAGAAGCCGAAAACCAGCAGCCAGCAGTGCCGAGATGAAGGGCGAATGGAGTTCGGGCTCATCGCACAGGAGGAGGAGGGTCAACCTAGCACTCATTACACCAACCTTTCGAGGCCAGATCGAATTCTCAGCTAGCAGCCCGTCCTACCAACAGAACAGATTGCCGCCCCCAGCAGTAGAGGACAAAAAATATAGCTGCGGCGCTTGTGGCGATATTCTAGGACTGGAACCGAATGCGTCAAGAAAGAAATGCCGGCGGCGGCGGCTTTGGTCAAATTTTCACTCTGTTACAACGCGATTTCAAGGGCTCGTTTTCGCCGGTAGTGGCGCAATTCCAAATTGAGCCACTACCTTTTCGCCCCGTTGTTGGCTGGCACCGAGGCCGCTATTCGTACGCCAGGGCGTCGATCGGATCTTTCTGCGCGGCTTTGACGGCAGGATAGAACGCTCCCAGCAGCGAGCCGATGAGGGCGATGATTGCTGCCTTCACCAACCAGCCGTAGGTGATGAGGACAGGCAGCGTCTGAAATTTCGTCCGCAAGCCAACTCTCGCTCCATAGCTAAGCGCAATCCCCAGGATGACCCCGCCAATCGCGATCAGCAGCGTCTCCCGTAGCACCACGTTCACGATATAGAGCTTGTCCGCGCCCAGAGACTTCAGAATGCCAATCTCGCGGGTGCGCTCCATCACGGCGGCGTACATCGCCTGGAAGATCACGATGAAGCCGATCACCATGGCAATGCCAATCACGACGTCGATCACGGTGTTGAGGCCGGGAATGCTGGCCGACGTCATCAGGCTGAGATATTCTTTCAGCGAGTGGACACCGTACTCCTGCATGCCGGGAATGTTCTTGATCATGGCCACAACTGCGTCGGCATTATTGGCATCGTCAAGTTTGACGTAGAAGATGGACGCCTTGCCGATCGCGCCGTTTAAATCCTGCAGGGTGGCGATGGGGATAAACTTGCGCGCGCCCTTGCCATGCTCGACAATGCCGCAGATGCGGAACGGATGATGGAGCGTTTCGATGGTGTCGCCGACCTTGAGATGTTTGGAGGCAGCCTTCAGGTCGTCGATGATCATGTCGTACGGACCTTGAAACGGTCCGCCGGACAGGTAGCGAAACCCGCCGCTCACTGCGTCAAACGATTGCAGATCGATGCCGTAGAGGATCTCGATTGTGCCCGCAGTTGTGACCTGCATGACCACGGGAGCCACGGCGGTGACGTGCGCCAGTTGACCTATCTTGCCGGCGACTTTCACCGAGACCGGTGCGCTGGTCACGCCCATAATCAAGGACGAACCCGGAGGCTGCACCATGATGTCGGCGCCAATTCCCACCTGCCGGCTGCTGCTGTCGTTCAGCATGCCCAGCATGATGCCGACGATCAGCAGAATCAGCGTGACCTCAACCGCTACCGCGACCACACTGATAATGGTACGAAACGGCCGGTACATCAGGTTGGCAAGGACCATCCGGTTCATCATGAGAAGCTCGATTGTATAGGATGCCAGCGCCGCCGTATGCGCTAACCAGGACTAGGGAAGCCCTGATTAAGTCTGCTCTTCCGCCGGCGAACGCTCTTCAGGCCGTCTGTGAATGCCGGTTGTAAAGGCTGGGCTGTAACTGTGAAGTTTCAGCAAGCTACTGGACTACCGGCTAACTGCCTTCAGAGGTTGTATCGCCTCGCCGCCGAACCCACGAACCAGGAGTTTCAAGACCTTCTTCATATCGTCGAACGTGTAGTCGGCACTCAGCTCGGAGCGCCGCGCCACAACCCGGTCCCGCACCAGACCCTCGGTCAAGCCCAGCAGCGCGGCGCGCACCGCATCCAGCTTCAGATCCGGGCGGATCTGGCCCTGGCGCTGCATCTCGCCTAGCAGTCCATCGACCAGGCTGGCAAACTGACGAAATCCCTGGCTCACCAGGACGTCGCGGTTGTCTTTGCGCACCCGGCGGGATTCCAGCGTCAGCAGCTCTTTCAAGTCAGAATCGTTCTCCAACTCGACGACCATCGCCTCCAGCATCCCAAACAGCCGGTCAGCCGGCGGGCCAGTACCTTGCGTTGCTTGCACTCTCTCGATGATGCTGGCCCAGCCGCGATCGAAGATGGCGGCCAGCAGACCCTGCTTGCTGCCAAAATGCTTCATCAGCTGCGATTCGCTGGTCCCGGCCTCGCGTGCGATCGCCACCGTGCTGGTGTTTTCGTATCCATTGCGAGCGAACAGGCGTTTCGCTGACATAAGGATCCGGTCATGAGAAGAGACCGGAGGCATGGTTTTTACAACTGCGGCGTCGGGCAGAATGTCAGGCATAAGCTGATCCGATCATAGCAACCCGACGACTGCGGGGAAGTTGCGGAGGTGCCTCGAAGAGCAGCTCGAATGGAAAGCCTTGCTCGCACGGCAGCAAGCCTTCCGCAGAATGTGGCTTTGCTTGTCGGGCAGGGCCGAGACTCAGGGAATCTTTGACGAGTCGATGTTCGGGTAGGGCCGATGGTCGGGCCCGACCTGCCGCAAATACTCTGGGGCTTGAGAGACTGCGGCAGAAGTTTTGCAGTGGAACCAAGGGCTGGAAAATTTATCAAACCAGCCGCGCAGCGGCGGCACGGTTGCGACACAGTCTCTTGAGCCCGGTAGAGCCGGCCTTCAGGCCGGCGTCCGAGCGGCAAATACTCACGGGGCTTCAGCCCCCGGAAACACAGACTCCGCCTTCTTGCTGCGGCTTAGTGGGTGCTGGCCGTCTTATGTGCTTGCGGAGTCGCGCCGGTTGTTCTTACCACTTGGTCAATCGTCTGATAGAGCTGGTTGACATCCGGAACCTCCACCACCGACGTACCGTGTCCCGTGTCGCTCACAATGTAGATCGTAGGCGTGTGTTCGAGTGGAATGCGGGCCCCGATCTGACGGTCCGCTTCCACCTTGGCCGCCAGTTCTCCCGATGGGTCGACTACGAACGGCAACGTGACTTTGTGGTCCTCTGCCCATTTTTCCGTAATTCCACGAAGGTTCTGCTTGGTTATACTGAGCTGGTTCGCGAAGATGTACAAACGATAATCGTCGCCCAGCTTCTTCGACTTGGTGTCGAAATAGCGAGCGTTGATCGCGGCTTCCAGGGACCAGGGATGCTGACGCAGGGGAAAGTCGTACTGCACCAGCGCGATGTTGTATTTCTTGGACGCTTCCAGCGCCAGAGGCGCGGCTTTGGCGCACTGCGGACATTCCAGGTCTTCAAAGACGATGATAGCGACCTTCGATCCTTTGGGCGGATGCAGCATGGAGGTGTCAGCGCCCCAGGCCAGCGTGCTGCTTAGCAGCAGAATGGCGGCCGCGGCGAACTGCATAATAGACAAACGCTTCATTCCGATCGTTTCCTTTGCGCCGGACGGTCCGGCTGGCTCTGCAGGGACTACAACGAAATATAGTAACGGATTCCAGGCTTGCGAGTCTCGCTGACAACAAGTGGTCCACCAGTTTCCGACCGGCTAACCATCCGGGAGCTGCCTGATACAGTTGATCACATGCGCGTTTGAACTAAGTCGCTGGCGNNGCTGGCGCGACGGACGCTGCGGCATAGGTCGTCCCCTGGCATTGTTGGCTGTGTAAGAGTTGGGTCACAGGAGGTTTACTGTGACCCATCTTCGGCAGCAGATGTTGGAGGAACTCCAGCGTCGCAACTACTCTCAGAGCACTGTACGTTCCTATATCCACGCGGTGGAAGACCTTGCGAGATTCTTCCATCGTTCACCCGAGCGGCTTGGCCCGGAGCACATCCGCCAGTACCAGGCGTATCTATTTCGCGAGCGCAAGCTCTCGCCTGGGACCATCGAAGGCCGCACGGCGGCACTGCGTTTTCTTTTCGTCAAGACGCTTCGCCGGCCATACCTTCCCAATCACATTCCATTTCCCAAGCGGCAACGTCGACTGCCGACCATACTTGACCAGCAAGAGGTGGCACGACTGATCGACGCGGCCAGCAACCTGATGCATCGCACCATGCTGATGATGCTGTATGCAACCGGCCTGCGCCGAGCCGAGTTGTGCCATCTCACGGTGTCCGATATCGACAGCAAGCGTATGGTCATTCATGTACGTCAGGGCAAGGGTGGCCGGGACCGCGATGTGCTGCTGACTCCGAAGCTGCTGGAGACTCTGCGCGAGTACTGGCGCTGGATGAAGCCCAAGACCTACCTGTTCCCAGGTACGGTGAAGGGCTGGCGAGCCGACGTGCCCATTACAGAGAAGATCGTCTGGCAGGCCGTGAACCAGGCCACCAAGCGTGCCGGGATCACTAAGCATGTATCTCCGCACACTTTGAGGCACTGCTTCGCAACACACCTGCTGGAAGCCGGTGCCGACCTGCGCACTATTCAGGTTCTTCTCGGACACGCCAAGCTCGCTCATACCACCATCTATCTGCACTTGTCCCGGCGCCATCTGCAGGCGATTCCCAGTCCGCTCGAAGCCATCGAGGTATCCAGCCCTGACGAGGTGAAGCGTTCCAGGAGGAAGATCAGACGATGAGCCGGCCCACCCTTGAGGTGGCCGACATCGTCCGTCGAACGGGCAACAGCTTTTGGGAACAGCAGCAGTCGCATCTTGCATGGCCGCATCGCAAGGTGCTCGATGCCATCGTCCGNNTGCGGCCATCAGGCCATCTCATTCAACTCATGCCGCAACCGGCACTGTCCCAAGTGCCAGGGGAACGCGCGCGCAAAATGGCTGGCGGCGCGCTCGGCCGAACTGTTGCCCGTGCCGTACTTCCATGTCGTCTTTACGCTGCCCCATTCGCTCTCCGCTCTTGTTCTCCAAAACAAGCGGCTGCTCTACGACCTGCTCT